>JAUWHQ010000128.1 GCA_030605805.1 Methanosarcinales archaeon
GCGAGGCGAGGTCGTGGTGATCGCTGCGACCAACCGCCCGAATGATATCGATCTTGCGCTGCGGCGGGGCGGCAGGTTCGATCGCGAGATCGACATCGGGGTCCCTGACCGAAACGGCAGGTTTGAGATACTGCAGGTCCACACGAGAGGGATGCCGCTTGATGACGAGATGCAGGAAAAAGGTCTTGAGGAGCTTGCCGAGCTCACGCACGGCTTTGTCGGTGCTGACACCGCGTCGCTCTGCAAGGAAGCGGCTATGCATGCGCTGCGCAGAACCATGAAAGAGCTCGATCTCGAGGATGATATCCCGTCAGAGTCGCTCGATCAACTGATTGTAACAAAGACAGACTTTTACGAGGCGATGAGGTCTATTGAACCTTCTGCAATGCGTGAGGTGTTTGTTGAGGTGCCGAAAGTGAGATGGAGTGATATCGGCGGGCTTGAAGCGCAGAAGCAGGAATTAATCGAGATCGTGGAGTGGCCCCTGCGTTATCCCGGGATATTCGGGGCTATCGGCACAACTCCGCCGACCGGAGTGCTGCTTTATGGTCCGACAGGCACAGGAAAGACCCTGCTCGCAAAAGCGGTTGCCACCGAGAGTTCTGCGAATTTTATAAGCATCAAGGGACCTGAACTGCTGAGCAAATATGTCGGCGAATCAGAGAAGGCGATCCGAGAGATATTCCGTAAGGCACGGCAGGCTTCTCCTGCGATCATATTCTTTGACGAGGTCGATTCGATCGTGCCTGCGAGAGGGAGCAGCGCAGACTCCTTCGTGACCGAACGGGTCGTCTCGCAGATCCTGACAGAACTTGACGGACTCGAGGAACTGCGCGATGTGGTCGTGATCGCTGCTACCAACCGCATCGACCTGATCGACCCGGCACTGATCAGGGCAGGAAGGATCGACCGCCTCATCCACATACCGATGCCTGATAAGGAGGCACGATTAAGGATCTTTGGGATCCATCTCGAAGGTAAGCCGCTCTCTGATGACGTATCAGCATCAGAGCTCACCGATGCGACCGACGGGTACTCGGGTGCCGACATTCACACCGTATGCAGGGAGGCTGCCATACTTGCGCTGCGTGAGGTGATGTCAGAGGCGGGCGAAGGTGCCGATGCTGATGTGATGGCACTCGTAAGCAGTGTCAGGATCACGAGGGGGCACTTTGAGCGGGCGATTGAGTATGTTGGGTCGGCAGGGACAGCGGTACGGGAGCAGAGGTACGGCGAAACATGCATTCCACGGACGTAAGGCTCGATTTTGACACTTTGGTACGGTGCTACACAGCAAACGGGGGTTGTACCGGGTGTGTCCGTGTTTCATCTCGTTGTGACTGATTTGCATATAGACCGGATCATTTAGGAGCAGGTGAAGCCATAATATGACCACCGATCAGACATGAAACTGAATTCAATCCAGTTCTTCACCAACGCATCGATGATGATATCGATGATGCTCATTCCGGTTATTGCAGCGAATATCGGAGCCAATCGTATACAGATAGGCGTTATCGTTGGTGTATATGGTTTGTGCCTGTTTATTTCGTCTTACGTGTTCAGCAAGGCTGCTGATGCGTGGAACATCAAAAAACTGCTCGTGGCAGGTCTTGCACTTTCGGCAGTCGCCTACTTTCTGCAGGTATTCGCGGACGACCCGCTTGGTCTCGGACTGGCGCGGGGTTTTCTTGGGATCTGCATCGGCATGTACCCGGCAGCATTGATCATGCATGTCTACGGGACGGGACGGAGTATCGGCAAGTTCAGTTCGTTTGGCGCGCTCGGGTGGGCTGCAGGATTCTTTGTAGCCGGACTTATCGGAAACTATGACCTCATATTCATTTCAAGTTCCGTTCTCGTGATATTATCGGTCATCATCGCCATGCGCCTACCTGATGTCGAAGTTCAGAAAATTAAGGTAGAGTACATGTCGCTTGCCACAGTGAAGGCAAACTGGGACATATACCTGACATTCATGCTTCGGCATACCGGAGCCACAGCCGTCTGGGTGATTTTTCCGCTGTATCTGATCACTCTCGGGGCAGACGAGTTCTGGATCGGCGTGATATACTGCATCAATCCGCTGGCGCAGTTTTTCATAATGCGGCGGCTCGATGGTATGGATACGGTATCGCTTGTTAGATATGGGTACCTTGTGTCAGTGGTCGCATTCTTAAGTTTCATCCCGCCGACGACCTTTTATTATATAATACCAGGCATGATTCTGATCGCTGTTTCGTGGTCGTTTCTGTATGTCGGGTCAACCGAGCTCCTGCTCAGCCGAAACCCTGACAAAGCGACAGCCGCGGGTTTGATCACCTCGGTGATCAGTCTCTCGTCAGTGGTGGGTTCTCTGCTCGGAGGCGTCGTCTCGTATTACTGCGGATTTATCGCAGTGCTCGTGCTTGCAGGGGGCTTAAGTTTCATCAGTTTCCTGATTCTGGCAGCCGGGGTCGCCCCGGATTCATCGATTCCGCGATAACGATTAAGCGTACTAAAATCACATATCCCACGAATCCCAATTACACCGTACCCGGGGTCCCTCATCGTCACACCGTCACCCCGATCTCGCTACAAAGCGCACTCATATCCACGTGCTCATCCAGCAGTTCCTCGATCCGGCGCAGCTTCTCCTCACCAAGAATCCGGGCTTTTCCCATGATGATCTCCATCTCTTCCACCGTGCTCATGGTATCCCCGGAGACGACCATCACAGGCACGCCCCGTTCCTTTGCCGTCCCAAGGATCGTGGAGCTCGGATACAGGCTGCCTGTCAGTATGATGCATTTTGTGCCCGCCTCAAGCGCAGCCAGTTGAATATCGGAACGGTCCCCGCCCGTGATCAGTGCAAAGTTCTTCACACGCCTGAAATACCGAAGAGCCGTGTTTGCCTCCATTGCGCCGACAAAGAAGTGCTCCACGAGGGTATCGCGCTTATCATCCCTGATCAGGATCTCGCTTCCAAGGGAATCTGCGATCTCTCCGACAGAGACGGATTTCAACATCGGATCTCTCGGTATTATCCCGAATACTTTTATTCCATGTCTTTCAAGGAACGGGACCGCAAGATCGGCTGCTTCGTCCGGGTCGAGCACATCATTCAGCACGACTCCGATGAGCAGGTCAGGATCCCCGATCATCCTGAGGTCGTTTAGGATGTTATCGACCTCCTGCATGTCATGGTATCTGCTTATGAGAAGAATCCTTGTGTCCAGAAGCTTCGCCATGTCGATATCAGACATATCGTACATGATTCCGCCGGCAAGATCCTCGTTGCCCTCGATGATCATCGCGTCCTTTCCTCTCGATAACTTCTCATAAGCTTCCTTGATCTCGCTGCCGATATCCACGCCTTTTGTAAGCGCACGGTGATAAAAATCATGCGTGAGCATCACAGGAGTCATAGTCTCAGGGGGGTCGGTAAGCCCGATAGCCGCCCTGATGTTCCTTGCATCCGCGTCCACCAGCACGCCATCGATCTCGCGGAACTGGTTCCCAAACGGCTTCATATATCCGACCTTCAGCCCTTTTTTTCTGAGTATGAGGCTGATGCCCATGCAAACAGCACTCTTTCCTGAATATCCCTCACATGACCCGATTAATATGGATTTCATATTCATTCCTCCAGTGTAAGCCTTATGTCAACCGCAACGCACCCATCTTCGAAAACGAGCAGGGGATTGATGTCCATCTCCACGATTTCCGGGAAATCGGTGCATAATTTTGAAAAACGGAGCAAACTTTCCTTTATCGCAGCGATATCCGACGGTTTCTCCCCCCGGATGCCAAGAAGCATCGGATACGCCCTGATCTCCTTTATCATTTCATCGGCATCCTTTTCGGTGAGGGGAGCGATCCTGAATGCCACGTCCTTTAACACCTCCACCGATATCCCGCCGAGTCCGAACATGATCATCGGTCCGAACTGGGGGTCCCGGTTCATGCCGATGATAATTTCCCTGCCGCCTTCAAGCATCTTCTGGACCAGCACACCCTCGATCCTGGCTCCGGGCATGTAGCGGTGGATCCGGTGCATCATGCCGTCATAGACGACGCCTGCCTCTTTTGCATCCCTGATGTCTGTTCGCACCCCGCCGACATCGGTCTTGTGCGATATGTCTGCTGACACCACCTTCATGACCACCGGGTATCCGATGCGGCTGGCAGCCTCAATCGCCTGCTTTCTGGTGGAAGCCACGATCGATTCTGCCACAGGTATCCCGTATTTTTTTAGCATGGGCAGACATTCGACCCCCGGTCTTTTATTCCCCAGTTTTCTCTCATTATCAAGAATCTCCTGCACTGCCTTTCGGTCAACGCCACAATCCGGTGGATATGTGCGCGTTCGTGCAGTGATCTCTGCATAATCGATCATTGCACGCATCGCCCGTGCAGCCCGCTCAGGGAACGGATAGTTCGGGACCCTGCCCGCAGAAAGGATTTTCTCGCCCTTCCGTGCCTGCGCCCCACCCATCAGCGATACAAGAATCGGTTTCGATGATTTCCGGTTTGCATCAATGATGATCTCTGCGATCCGCTCCATGTCGGTCATAGCCTGCGGCGACGCAAGAACGATGACGCCGCTGACATTGTCGTCACTGATGACCGCTTCGATTGCATCTCTGTACAGTTCGGGCACGGCATCCCCGAGCACGTCCACCGGGTTGTAGATGTTTGCAGCCGCAGGAAGGCATGATCTGAGCGTCTCGATCGTCTCAGGCTTAAATGAGGCAATCCTCATGCCGAGCGTTTCGCATGTATCCGTGGCGAGCACGCCGGGTCCGCCTGCATTGGTGATGATCGCGATCCTGTCGCCGACTGGTAGCTGCTGATACGCGAAAGCAAGCCCGTAATCAAACATCGCTTCGATCGATGAGGCTCTGATCACGCCGCTCTGGCGGAATGCAGCGTTATACGCGACATCAGAGCCTGCAAGAGTTCCTGTGTGCGATGACACCGCTCGTGCACCTGAACCTGTACTACCTGCCTTTATCACGATGATCGGCTTCTTATCTGCCGTGACGCTGCCGGCGATATCCATAAATTCTCTTCCGTTCTTTATTCCTTCCAGATACAGCAGTATCACGCTTGTTTCGTCGTCCTCTGCCATCGCCTGGATGATATCGTTCTCGGTGATGTCAGCTTTGTTGCCAAGACTGACAAAGATCGAGAATCCGAACCGCTTGATCTCTGCCCAGTCAAGAATTGCGGTACAGAGCGCGCCACTCTGTGATGCGAGACCGATATCCCCTGGAATCGCCATGCCCGCAGCAAAGGATGCATTGATTCCTGAATGCGTATCAATGAAACCGAGGCTGTTTGGTCCAAGCATCCTCATGCCGTATTCTTTGATGATATCAACACATTCCATCTCCAGTTCTGCGGCTCCTGCTTCCTTGAAACCGGCTGAGATGACTGCTGTGTTCCTAACCCCTTTCTCCCCGCATTCCCGGAGCACTCCGGGCACGCCTTTCGCAGGCACGACTATGACCGCAAGATCGACATGCGGCGCGCTGGTGATATCAGGGTAGCACCTCAATCCGTTGATCTCATCAGACTTCGGATTTATCGGATAGATCGCCCCCGTAAACCCCTCTCTGATGTTTTCGAGCACGATCCTCCCGACTTTCCCCTCTTCGCGGGACGCGCCAACGATGGCTACCGAGGCAGGTCTGAAGAATTTTTCAAGCATTATCCGATATAACGCAGATCCTCATCACTCTTGGTCATGCCCATCTGCATCTGTTGCATTTCCTCCAGTTTTGCGACGACCTTCTCCATCTCAGCGGCATGTTCTTCGAGCGCCTGCATGTCCACCTCGATACCAAGTGCCTGACTGAGTACGCGAAGCACTGCCTGCGCGCTCATCGGATCTACGATGTATCCTGATGTGATCCCCATCAGGCAAGCTGCATCGATGTTCCGCTCCCTGCTCATGGCAAGCAGTAGCCCTGAAACGCCGATGATGCCGCCCCAGGGTTCGCTCTCCTGAAAATCGACACCATATTCGGTCAATTCCTCAACCATGTCCGGATTGTTGACAGCCCCGATCACGGTGCCTGTATCCTCCAGCTGACCGGTTGCATATCCGCCGAGTGTGTAGATTCTGGAGACATTAAACCGCTTCGCAATATCAAGAAAAACGTTGCAAAGGTGGTAATGCCCCTCGTTTGTTGCGCTCTGGTTGTCCCCGACCAGAATCAACAGATCGTTCTTTCCATCCTCTGACCGACATGCATAGATCTCGTTTCTGGCGAGTCTGACCGCGCAGTTATCGAGCACGATTGCCTGCGGTGGAAAATGAATCGAATAGATGTCGATGATCCGTGTTGCATGTAACTCGTCGATCAGGTGCTCGGCAACCAGTTTGCCAACGTGTCCGAAGCCGGGCAACCCCTCGATCAGGACCGGCGCGTGCAGTTCGATATCCTGCAGCTCGTGAATCGTGATATCGCTCGTGAATGTCAGTGGCTGGTCGTCTCCTCTGATCACCGTAGTGGTATAGTTGTTTGCCATCACTGATCAGTCCGATTCGATACGTGGTGCAAGGACATATTTTACCATGCAGTCGCCGCCAGCAAGCTCAAACCGGATGCTCGCCGGTAGATCGCGCCCCAGATTGATGACAACCTCGCTTGCATTACCAACCCCCTTACTGATGTCAGACAGATAATCCAGCGAGTACAGCGACCTGACTTCAGCCGGGACGATGCTGATCAGATCAGAACCTGTGAGGTCCATGCTGACGTGATCGCTATCGCCGGTCGCCTCCATGAAGAATACTCCGTCACGCACGCCCATACTCATGTGGTCGCTCACCATCTCAGCCGCTTTGATCATGCGCCTGAATACCACCCCCGAAAGCGCAATCTCTGCCGGAAGATCGAGTACAGGCACGGTCGGGGCTTTCCGCAGTGTCGATGGATCGAGCAGTGACAACTTATACGAAAACCCGCCCATTGTGATATCGAGCTTATGCGTGTTTGGGTCCAGTTCCAGCTCGATTTCACCGCTTCTGTCCGCCATACCGAGAACTTCGCTAAATCTACCCAGATCGACGCCGATTTCACATTCGGTTCCTTCCATAGATATGAATGCGTCACCTGCCAATTCGAGCGAGACCATCGCAGCATTCGCAGGATCGACAGCCCGTGCCACCAATTTATCCGATGAGATCTCAAAACGCGACTCATCGATGATCGCTGAAATTGCTTTGATCGCATCCTGCAATATTTCTGCGCTTATAACTGCTTTGAACAAATCTTTTCCCTCCGATAATATAACCAAATGGGGTTTACGTATATTTATCATTAACCCCTGCTAACCATAATAGTTGATGCCGCAGGAAATGTGTTAAGTGCAACATATACGTGTAACACTGGTAAACGAATACTTTATCTACATCAAAACCGAGATCGAATTACGAATTACATATCCGCGGCTACGGCTCGGAGGAACAATATGGAAGACGTCGAAAAGACCACTGAAGAAACCACAAAAGGCGCACCAGAGATAAAGCATCTCGTCCGCATAGTAAACACCGATCTGGACGGACACAAATCGGTGCAGTATGCGCTCACCGGATTGAAAGGTATCGGCATCAGGACAGCGAGAATTCTCGCAAACAACGCCGGAATAGAGCCCACAGAGATAATAGGATCATTGGATGACTCTGAGGTCGAAAAACTCAAGAAAACAATCGATGATTTTGGAGCTGTGGTGCCGGCATGGATGTTAAATCGAAGAAAAGACATTGCAACCGGCAAAGACAAACATCTCATAGGTGTGGATCTGGTTCTGTCGGTGACTGATGATATAAACATCATGAAGAAGACCCGCAGTTACTGTGGCATCCGGCATGAGCGGGGTCTTCGGGTTCACGGGCAGCGGACCAGGTCAACCGGAAGATCGGGTGCCACGGTCGGCGTCAGCAGAAAACGCGCGTAATTAATGAATAGGTGAGTGAATGGGACATCCACGTAAGCGTCATAAACAATACAGCACGCCAAAACATCCTTGGCAGGCTGAAAGGCTCGCAACAGAAGTTGAACTGATCAAGACTTATGGACTGCGGAATAAACGCGAGGTCTGGACCGCAGGAAGCGTTCTTCGGAAGTACCGGCGCGCTGCACGCAGGCTGCTTGCCGAATCCGCCGCAGGAAACTTTACAGGACATGTAAAGAATGAGGCAGACCAGATCGTTGCACGTTTGCAGCGTTTTGAAATCATGCCGGCTGATACGGGTCTGACCGATATCCTGACATTCGAGGTCAAAGACGTTCTTGAACGTCGTTTGCAGACTCAAGTGTACAGACAGGGGCTTGCGCATACCCTGCGGCAGGCGCGGCAGTTTATCACACACGGACACATCGCTATCGCCGGTCGCAAAACCACGATACCGAGTTACCTTGTCTCGAAGGAAGAGGCGATGCAGATCGATTATTACGGAAGTTCTCCGCTTGCACACGAACTGCATCCGGAGCATCCGACGCAAGTTGCTACCGGCGAGAGTATACTGGATAGAGTAAGCGAGGAGGCTTGAAAAGATGGCAGAACAGAAATGGGCAGTTGCGCACATCCATTCGTCTTTCAACAATACGATCATCACGGTCACCGATCTGACCGGGGCTGAGACCGTTGCAAAATCGTCTGGCGGCATGGTCACCAAGGTGGCGCGGGACGAGGGCTCTCCCTACATCTCGATGAAGATCGTTGCCCAGGTGGTGGAGCAGTTGAAGAACCGCGGGTTTACAGGCGTCCACATCAAGATCAGAGCCCCTGGCGGCAACAAACAGCGAAGTCCGGGACCGAGCGCACAGGCTGCCATACGTGCTTTTGCAAGGACCGGAATACGCATCGGAAGAATTGAGGACGTGACACCACTGCCACACGATGGCACCATGTCAAAAGGCGGGCGCCGGGGCAGAAGAATCTGATTTGGATTTTTCCGATTTTAACGATTGCCGGAACTTGTTTAGCGGGTTACTCCGGCGTTCGATCGAGGAAAGTTGCGGATAATACATCCACGTCGATTATTTGAGGTGGGGATCGTCTGATATGCAAGAGATGTATTGGCACGCACAAGAGATGGCGAGCAGAGGATAGCGAGATACCCGGGCGATGGAGAAACAACTCGTAGCTGTCATGGACTTTGGAGGGCAGTATAGCCACCTGATCGTGCGGAGGTGCAGGAACCTCGGGGTGTATGCCGAATTAATCCCGCACACCACACCATACAAAACGATCAAAGAGATGAATCCGGCGGCGGTCATTCTGTCAGGAGGTCCGTCCAGCATATATGCAGACGGTGCCCCGGTATGCGATCCTGAAATACTCAATCTCGGAATCCCGGTACTTGGAATCTGCTACGGGGCACAATTAATCGCGCATATCATGGGTGGCGACGTTAACCGTGCAGGAATGCGCGAATACGGGAAGACCGAACTTCTTGTGGATGATAAGACAGATCTCTTCTCTGGAATTGAGGATACGGAGATCGTCTGGATGTCACACGGGGATCTGATCCGGAGTCTGCCTGACGATTTCGATGTCATCGCGCACACCGCGGGCTCACCGGTCGCCGCATTCAGAAGGAATCGCATCTACGGAATTCAGTTCCATATCGAGGTTGTGCACACCCCAAGGGGCGAAGATATGCTCAAAAACTTCCTCTTCTCGATATGCGGCTGCGATGCGGACTGGAGCCCGGAATCGTTCGTCGAAAGTGCGATCAGGGAGATTAAGGAGACCGTCGGTTCTGAAAAAGTGATCCTGGGCTTGAGCGGTGGAATCGATTCCGCAACCGTCGCAGTTCTGATTCACCGCGCGATCGGGGACCTGTTGACCTGCATCTATGTTGATAACGGTCTTATGCGGAAAAACGAGACCGAAGAGATTGTACGCACGTTCAAAGACAATTTTAGGATGAATCTTGAGGTTGTCGATGCAGAGGATCGGTTTCTAAAGAGATTGCGCAAAATAAGCGATCCTGAGGAGAAACGGCAGGTGATCGGCGATGAGTTCATCCGGGTCTTTGATGAGGTCGCAGCCCGGATCAGGGATGTCGATTTTCTGGCGCAGGGCACGATCTACCCTGATCGCATCGAGAGCGCGGCGACGTCGGATCTTGCATCCCGCATCAAGTCGCACCACAACGTTGGCGCGCTGCCCGAGGGGATGTTGCTGCGGCTGATCGAGCCGATACGGGACCTCTACAAGGATGAGGTGCGGGCGGTCGCAAGGACGCTCGGGCTGCCGGACAGCATCGTTATCCGCCACCCGTTCCCGGGTCCGGGTCTTGCTGCAAGGATTATCGGCGAGGTGACGCCTGATAAATTGCGAATCTGCCGGGACGCAAGTGCGATCGTTGAAGAAGAGCTCAGGGCATCGGGATTTTACGATAAAACATGGCAGGCATTTGCGATGGTCGGAGACGATCTCGCGACAGGCGTTCTCGGGGATGAACGATCGCTCGGGCATCTCGTGACCATCAGAGCGGTGGAATCAGTTGAGGCGATGACTGCCGACTTTGTCAGGCTCCCATGCGACGTGCTCGAGAAGATCAGCAGCCGGATCACGAATGAGATCGGGGGTGTGACATGGGTTGCTTATGCGATCTCGTCCAAGCCGCCGTCCACGATCGAGCCGTGCTGAGGGTGTGGCGTGGCATAAGGGAGTGTGCCAATCTGAGAACAGCACTTGAATTTGCAGAGATGGGTGCGCCGATAACGAAGGGGTAGTACTGCGGCGTCTGCATAAACAGCTATTTTCAGGAGATCACGAATGTACCCGCTCCAGACGAGTATGGCGTACCGGAAAGACCATAGTTGACCGCCCCACATAAACACAACATTTAAGTCTGATCAATCATATAAAATAGACTTGATTATGCTGGACTGGGTGGTAGGTAAGCTGAAAGGACTTGCATCTGGCAAGTCCCTTGCAAAGAAGATCGGCGGCATCAAGAAAGGATCCGAATCGCCAAGCCCCTTTGATGCATCACCATCAGGTCCCGGCGATGCCGGCATGGGTGGCGCAAGCCCTTTTGATGCGTCACCGGACATGGGTGGTTTTGGTGGCGATATGGGGGGCATGAGTGATATGGGCGACATGGGTGATATGGGTGACATGGGCGGATTCGGTGGTGACATGGGAGACCCGGGTGGTTTTGGTGGCGATATGGGGGATATGGGCGGATTCGGTGAGGATGGAGCACCGGACTTGGGTGCGCCATCCGGCGGAGGTGCGCCCGTGGAGAGTGAACTTGCGAAGGAGAACGCCGAGAGAATAGACGAACTGAGCAGCAAAGTCGCCAAAGTCGATGTTACGGCATCAGCGTTGCAACGGGCGACCGACGAGATGCGAGAGACGGTTAACAAGCTGGACGAGTCGGTGCTCGAACTGCTTTCGTTGTACGAGATCGTGTCCAATCAGGTAAATCCGTTCGTTGGCGAGGGCGAAGGGGATTCCGAGACCATCGAGCGATTTGACAAGGTGGAAAAGCGTATCAACGCTCTTGGCGAGAGCATCGTCATGATGCAGAACGATTTTGAGGCGGTTTCGCAGCAGACGGCAACAGGCATATCAGAGGATACAAAATCACAGCTCGAAGGGATCAATGTCAGGTTTGATGAATTTGCAGAGATGATTGAGGCGATCCGAGGTGAAAATAGCCAATTCATCTCCGAAGAACTGGAACGGATCGTTGCAGAAAAGATAGAAGAGATGATGCAGGATATTCCGGTGAATGCGGTTCCTGTAGAGGGTCCAGCGGGCGGTCTGGTTCCGATCGGTGCTGTCGAAGGCGAGGTCTCGGAAGCCACACTCGATGATTCCGCATGTCTAAACCATCTGGATCACAATCCGATGACTGCGGTAATACTGCTGAACTGGATCGAGTTTCTGATGGAACGCGTCGGAAGAAACAACCTCATGGATGCGCTTGATTATTACGTGGATATCGAGTGGATTGGTGAAGCTGTCAGGGATGAAATGCTTGCTTACGCTCGCGGGATTGATTATTATGTTGAAAAGCCGACATGGAGGCTTCTTCCGGAAGATCACACAAAATCACTGATTTTTATTGAGCGGTTGCGCGGGCACCGGATCGATAGAAACATGCTCAGCACCATCGAGCGCGAGATGTCGAAGGTGAAGCACGGGCTCGAAGAGTTGTACGGGATATAATATGAAGGGGGCGCTTTCGGGATCTGTGCATGTTCGTGCTGTTGACACTGCCTAAAAATGTAGTGATTTGTCAGCACAGAGTGCGCAGGCGTGCCGAGCTAAATTCATACTCGCCAGTTGGTGAAAATCCAACCTGAGGAAAGGTTAGCTGGAAAGGCTCAACACATCGCTTACACTTTCCCAAGTGTTCCATAGGCTCAACACATCGTTTACAATTTTGAAGATCCGAGCGTCGAAAAGCTGTGATGCATCCGATGATGTGTCATGGCAAAACCAAACGAACCGTGCACGGACGAGGAACGAAAACGCATCGATGCGGTCAATCGATATCAGATGGGTGAACGCCCCTCAAAAATTTGCGAAAACGTTGGCAGATCAAGGGTGTGGCTGCGAAAGTGGATTGGAAGATACGACAATTCCGATAAAACGAGCAAAAAGGAGTGGTTTAGGGATGAATCAGAGAGCAACCGAAGAATGTTCATAGAAAAACAGATTCGGAGGTGGAACAACTCATAATAAATGTTTGATAAGTCGCTCTATGGAAGGAAAAACCGAAGATACAAAGTATCGTTGTTATCAGTATCTCCGAGAGAAACCGGTCATATATTTATTAGGACTACCTAACTATCCAAACCACCCAACTACACAAACCCGTTCTGAAATCAGTTAGCTGTACTCCGAAATTCGATCTTACAGATAGAAACCGAAAGTTTTAAATATTAGGATATCCATAAAAATATCATACAAAGAAAGTTCCAATTCAGACCCAAACCCACCTCGAACTCGACGGAATCCATGGTTTCTTCATTCGGAAGGTAACAAAATTCGGAAATAGCGCTAAGGTCG
>JAUWHQ010000023.1 GCA_030605805.1 Methanosarcinales archaeon
CGCTTTTGAGCGTTTCAAAAAATAGTTTGATCATAGATATGTGCACCAGAATCGATGAATAGGGTGGGAATTAATTTTTTTTGTGTTTTCCACCGTGCTTCCTCCTCTACTTTACTCAGATCTGTGCCAGCCGCGACAACCGTCTTATCAACGATTGCAACCCACTGGTCCGGATATTTACTCAGAAGGTCTGATCTATGCTCTCTGCCCCATTTCATATCATTCCAGAACTTTTTTGGTATTTTGGTCATTCGGATCACTCCGCTGTTATTTGAGGTGGTCAAATCCGATTTTTTTATTTAATCCTTAGCATTAATTCTAAATCTAACCTTTTAGTTTCAGAACTCCTCCCACAAAATCTACAATACTTCTCACGATATCTGCAACGCTTTCTATAATTCGCACCTTTAAACTTCGATTTTGGAGTTCGAAGTGTGTTCGGGCAATTCCGAGAGCCCTTTTTAGTCTTGACTCAAGAAGTTCTAACTCTAAAAACACATCTCCTGTAAGTTCAATTCTTCTCATATTAGTTTTGAGGAGGATAAGGTCCATCCTAAATTGATTATAAATACTGCGAGAAGTACTGTTGTCGATGATCTCATTTTCTATTTTTCTTATCTCTTCGTTCCATGTATCCTTGAACCTTTCTAAATTATTTCCACTCATTTAGATCACTCTCGGTTATTTTTATCAGTCGTATCTTCAGATAGATGCCTCGTAACATTATATCTCCGATACTTAAAGAAGTTGCGGTCTGTGAAACGAATGTTAATCCCCCCTCGGACAACATGCTAAACGATAAAAAACGCTCCGGATCGTGCGATTGAAAGCAAAGCATGAAACAACGCGGTTTAATGGATCATTCTCTCATGATTTTTACGATCAAAAATATTCCGATGAGGTTTATCACGATAATCGGCACAGCGACCCATAGTATACTTTTTTGACCACTCTCCCGCGTCTTCTGTGTCTGATCATGCGTATCTGTCACCACCGCCTTTCCCGGCACAGAACAATCAACAACACAATCGGAATCAAGGAATATCTCATGTTCATCTGTCCTTCCCCCTCCGGTTACCCGAATCGTGTAATTATACCCCACATCCAGACCTCGGAACAAGAATTCGGAATCCGAAGTCCCCCGGACTGCATCCCAGTCTCCACCCCCGCCACTATCCCGGCGCACCTCCACATCTGCATCTGATCCGGTCATCACTCGCAGATCCGCGTATCCCCCGACAGGCAGCGGATTTCCGTCACACGAGACCGTGGGAAGCCCCATCTGGGAGAGCAGCGTCGGTGCGATATCCTCCTGCCCGCCTGATGGAATCGTGCCTCTGGCAATCCCGCTTCCGGAGAAAAGAAGCGGTATCCGCTGGCTCTCCGGGTGTTTCGCATACTTGTCTGACACATGCCCGCCATGCGCCGCATCGCACATTGCAAAGCCCATGCCATGGTCCGCGGTCAGTATGAACAGCAGATCGTGGTTGGCGCATGTCTGATACAGTTCCATGACCGCCTCATCCGTGCCATCGATCACATCGAGATATCCGGACGCTCCAAGATGGTGTCCGGCAGAATCGACAGCACCGACATTGATGATCAGGATGAACGGAACGTCGTTTCCGGAGAGATCTCGTATGACCGCATCCGATGCGTCGATCGCCCACCGGTTGTACGCGACATACCGCTCGACACCTTCCGTATCACCGAGATACTCTGTCGTATTGTTCCAGTTCTCCATCAGCTCGGCGACATCCATCGAAACGCCTTCGTGGCTGTATGGGTGGCGATCAACGACAACTCCCGGATTGTTGATCGAGTTCTTCTTGATATGCAGTATCACGTCGAGTTCATCGCACATCTCAGAAAAATCCCCGTTCTCCATGACGCCTGCACAGAAATATCCGTTCTCATGTGCGACATCAAAGATCGTCGTGCCCTTTGCGACGTTACTCGGAGTTGCATCCGCGCAGCCAGTCACGATGACCGAATGCCCGGGAGCTGTGCTCGTCACCGGAGCACGCACATCGATTATGCGCATGCCGCTTTCTGCAACCGCGAGGAGCGTTGTGCAGTTTGCTTTTCCGGGCGTCGAATTGTCGAGCGTATACGGCGTGAATTCGGGATAGCAGTACGATGAGCCGAGTCCATCGATGATCAAGAGCACACAGCCGTTGTAATCTGTATGGTGTACCATAATCTCGGTGGTGGCATAAGCCTGACCTGATAGAAGCAATAAAAGAATTAATATTTTTATTTTCATGTTTACTATGGCAATTCGTGATGTTTTTTGATGTGCGCATACTTAAGGGCTCTCTCCGGATGAAAATACACATCTCTAAAACTTTCTGACCGCTCATGAACAAGTGAATATTCGGTAATGTCCTAATCCGAGATAGTTGATTGGAAATAGAAAAATTCGTGCCATGTCCACAGGTGATCCGTCAATCCTTCTAACATTGCGGGGGAAGTTCTTCTTTTGAACCCGTTTATAAAATTATAGTAGAATTGAAACGGTTGGAGCGAACATTTTAGCATCCACCTCCGTTTCGAGAAACACTTTGTCTTCCGCACCAGCCCACCAATCCTTTAACCGAGGTTAAAGACTTATTCGACGCCCTGAAGATTTTTGGGTGTCTGGTTCATCACATCGTTTCCTGACCGGGATGTGTCGTGGTCATTCACTTGTATGACATCCGTTTGCATTCGCTCTGATTTTTAACCGCGAGAGTACACGAGATCGATCTCGTGAAAATGACTTGTCGCATGCTTGCGATAGACCTAAATACCGTCCTCGCAAACACAAGACAGGTACATCCGATGTATGCGCTCGATCGTGAAACATGTAATTCTTGTCATAAACTTTATATAAATAAGTCCCTAAAGATGTGCTCGGTGGCATGATGGATGCTGAAGAGCTGAAATACAATCCTCTGATTAATGACTGGCTGGTTGAGATTGATGCGACAGAGAACACGCGTAGAAACTATATCCGTGCAATGAGCTATTACACAGACCTCTCTCTCCGGACGCCTGAGGAACTGATCGAAGAGGCGGAGCAGGAGGTTGTAAGTGGTACGCTCATGCGCAAGCGCAGGATCAAGTCATATCTCTTACGATTCAAAGAATTTCTCGATGAGAATGAATATGCTCCAAAGACGCAGAACGTCTACTTATCCGCTGTGCACTCGTTCTACAGCACTTATGAAATTGATCTGCCGAGAAAACGGCAGAGAAACAAGATAGTGACGCTTGAGAAGAATGGCAAGCGTTTGTTGACGATTGAGGATGTACGCAAGATGGTATCACACGCCAGGACGCTGCGCGATAAGGCGATCGTTCTCACGATGGCATCATCAGGACTGGCTCAAAGGGAGGTGCGCAGTCTCACACTCGGTAATTTCTATGAAGGACTGGACGCGGAAACCGACATAACAACGCTCCATCTCCGCAGGCAGAAGGTGCGTATGGATTTTATCACCTTCATCAGTCCGGAGGCGACGCAGATGACCCGGGATTATCTTTCTGCACGCGGAATACACGGACATAGAAGCGGTAAGGATACCGATCATCTCTTCGCGACCCGCACAGGATCGCAGATCAGCGAGGGCAGGTTTGTGGATATATTTGCCGATATCGGAAAACGGGCTGGTTATGAGAGGGTGAGTGGTACGTTCTCTATCGTGCGCCCCCATGCCCTCCGCAAGTTCTTCAGTTCAACGCTGCTTAACAATGGCGCAGACATCTGGTTTGTGGATTATCTGATGGGGCACAGGATCGATTCCACGCACGAAGCTTACTTCCGTGCCGATCCTGACAAACTCAAGCAGCGCTACATGCAATACCTGCCATTTCTGTCGCTTTCGGAGACCGGGGTTAAGACCATCGAATCCGGTGAGTATCACAGACTCATGGCAGAGAACGAAGAACTGCGCCGTGCGCTGCGAGAGATGGAGCATGAACTCGGGGAGCATAAAGGCAGGAGAGGTGCGGGAGCAAAGAGTTGTATGACTGTGCTGGCGAACGATCCCGATGTGCAGTGATTTTTTCAAAAAAGTGAACCACCCGCCGCTAAATCGGTGAGTGTTATGATGATCG
>JAUWHQ010000137.1 GCA_030605805.1 Methanosarcinales archaeon
ATGAACTCGGGGAGCATAAAGGCAGGAGAGGTGCGGGAGCAAAGAGTTGTATGACTGTGCTGGCGAACGATCCCGATGTGCAGTGATTTTTTCAAAAAAGTGAACCACCCGCCGCTAAATCGGTGAGTGTTATGATGATCGGGGGATGCGCCCCGGTTCTTATCTCATGCCCATCCGGATCGGAAGACTTGGGTTTTTGAATGTGGGATGTTTGGGCAATAGCGGAATGCAAAGCACCGGCGAAGACATCATCCTTCTGGAAATGAAAAAAGTTGGCGCGGTGAGAGGCTACACATACAATGTAACAGGTGATAATTGGGGTTATCAATGCGTTTTTTGGATTCCCAATACACAAATCAGATGACCCAATCATCTAACCTGCAATCGAATCCTGTCCACTGCGATTGTTCTTCTGAAACAATCCGTAACCCCAATGCAACAATGGAACTCACACGTTTATAAGTATATCGGTTGATGGATCGTTTACATTCTTATCAATCAATAAAAATGAATCAGCGTTGATCAGTGTAATCCGTGTCTAAAAGTCTTTTTTGTAGATATTGATTAACATAGATCAAAAATTACCCCCTATTTCCGCTTCATTTTGCAAATGTAGAGAAAAACCAACGACGATGTCTGGAGATTGAGTCCGATATCAGGTTGAAGTGCCTGTTTTAATCTCAGTCTTACAGTAGATAACCCCAATTATACCCTCTCCGACACGCACCGGCGTCGAAGGCTGACCGGTGCCGGTGTGTATCGGGCGTGATGGTAGAAGTAGCATAAATACATCGCAGGTGCGTCAGCCAAAACCGATATGGGGGCGGTAGAAGAATGGAATCGGTTCAAGTGAACAGGAATTTCGGGGGAGATAACCATAACGACCATCGCATTCATCCATCATGGGGATAGCACAGGCAATACCGCAACCTGCCTGAACATCGCGGGATGCCTGCAGCGATCAGGAAACCGGGTGCAGGTTCTTGACCTTGATCCGGAAGAGGGCGTGACATACGGTCCAGAGGCTGGTGGGACGTCGCTGGCGATTGATGTCTCTGACGTTTTTGTGAGGGGGCGGGATATAAACGGCGGTGGCAGGTTTCTTTCAGCGCTGGATATCAAAGAGATCCCGACCAAAAACGCTGGCGAAGGGATTTTGAGTGCAGGCGGGGTTGTCACGACCCATGAATCCATATCTACAGCGGAAGGGAAGGGCAAAGAAACGCGAGGAGAACCTGTTGATCTCGAAGACATCACGATGATCGGTCAACTGACCATCAAAGAAGGTGTGGCATCGAATGCGAAAGTCCCCAATGATCGGCTGAATAGTCAGGAGGGAAAGTGTATACCCCAGTTTGATATACATCGGCATCGAAGACCCAGCGATGCCGATGTATATGAAGGATCGGATAGCAGGATTAACATATATCATCGCCGATATGTCAGCCAGAACCGATAGGGGGTGGCAGAAGGATGATGTCAATTCGGAGGGGTTTGCAACACCCGGTCCTGGAGCATGCCCTGGAATCTGCGACTGTAGGGATTTACAGCATTGATCGATCGATCAAACTGAATACACAGAGAGAAACTTGGTTGTATCAACCAATCAGCATAGAATACGAAACAGAAATACCGGGAGTATAATATGAACATACTGAAGAACACGTCAGCCAACAAGAGATTGATTGCTGGCTTTGGGCTCGTGCTGCTTCTGATCCTGCTCGAAAAGAGCATCAGATATCTGGAATATGTTGCAGCATCCCGCGTAAGTACCGTAATTGCCGCATTTGTCACTGCTGCGATCATCATGGGGGTAGTAAACGCGCTGATACTCTCGAGGATGATTACCAGATCGTTGAACCGGATTATGGTCGGTGCAAACAAAACCCATATCGCCGGCATGGGCTATGGTGTTTTGAGTGTGGGTGGGGTTGTCCCAACCCCAGGATCGCCCACTGCAGCAGAAGAGTACGGCGAAGACGTGCCGATAGGGCAGGAAAAGGAGAACCTGCAGGAAGAGCAGCAGGAGGGGATGGATAACGAGCAAGAAACGCTCGAGAACATTATATTGATCGATCAATTGATCAGAGAGGAAGAGGCAGCAGCATCGAATGCGAAAGCCCCCGATGAGCGGCTAAGCAGCCAGGAGGGTCAAGTGACAGATCAAACAAACCGAACAGAAGAACAGAACAAAGACCTAACGGGGGGTAAATCAGAAATGGAAGAATACGAAGCGCGGTTAGACCAACTAACCACGGAAAACGAGTATCTGAAGACTCAGATCAGAGACTTTGTACCTCTTATGAAAAGTCTGGCTGAGGGGGACCTGACAAAGAGGGCAGCAAAGACAACAGACGATGAGCTTGGGGAGCTTGCAGACGCGTACAACAGTACTGTTGAGAACATACAGGCGCTCGCAGAGGATGCTGGAACGCTCGCAGAGGCTGGAGTTGAGGGTAAACTCGATGTCCGTGCAGATGCATCCAAACACAGTGGAGACTTCCGCAAGATTGTCGAGGGAGTGAATGACACACTGGACGCGGTGATCGGACCACTGAACGTTGCAGCCGAGTATGTGGATCGGATCAGCAAGGGTGACAT
>JAUWHQ010000130.1 GCA_030605805.1 Methanosarcinales archaeon
AAAGCAGTGCAGAGCGCGTGGAACGAACTGATCAAAAAACCCGGCAGCGAGATCGCTGTGCTGGTGGATGCTGATATATCGGGTCTGGAAGGAGACCGGCGGATTGTGGATGCGATCAGGGCATTTCGGGAGGGGAGGGTGATCATCCATCCTGGCGGAGGCGGTAGGTACGGGAGCGTCGAACTACCAGACGATGACGCCAGTGATGCGGAATCGGAGTGTTATGAAAGCAGAACAGAGGCGATGCCTGCTCAGCGATCGCTGTTTGATTACGTGGAGGGGTGAATGATGCGTTCCGGAATTATTATGCCACCTCGCAAGTGCAATCTGGAATTCTGATATTTCTAAACCTTGTTTGGGAGATAATACTTTCCATACGTGATGATTTTATCTAAATATCGTGGATTGGCAATATCACGAATCCGGATATCACAAACTGATGCGCCTGAGTAGCATACCACCGCGGCACCACTTCTGCGATCGCGGTTACGCCCTTCCTGTGGCGCCGCCTTCGGGTCACGGTTGTGCTTATGTTTAAATGTGATCGACAGCGATTACAGCATGATGAAGTTCGATCCGGATGCAATCAGAAAGTCAGCAGCGCAGGACTTTGAGAAGACCTGGAACATGGGCAGGGAACTGATCCCGGCTCCTGCGATCAACGATAGCTACCCCCGCCTCAGACTCAATTATGGGAAGACGCACCCGATCTTTGAGACGGCGCAACGTCTGCGGGAGGCGTATCTCAGAATGGGGTTTGAGGAGACGATGAACCCGCTCATAGTAGAGGATCGGGAGGTCTACCGCCAGTTTGGATCCGAAGCTCTCGCCGTTCTTGACCGGTGTTTCTATCTCGCGGGGCTGCCGCGTCCTGATATCGGGCTTTCTGATGAGCGCATCGCAAAGATTGCGGATATCATCGGAAGGAACCTTTCTGATGACGAGGTTAAAACGGTCAAGGAGGTGCTCCACTCGTACAAGAAAGGCGAGATCGAGGGCGATGACCTGATTCCGGTGCTCGCAGGAAGGCTCGATACGGTGGATTCGAGGGTCGCCGTGATGATCGACGAGGTATTTCCGGAGTTTCGGGAACTCATCCCGGAACCGACGAAGAAGACGCTTCGCAGCCACATGACATCGGGCTGGTTCATCACGCTCTCCGCGCTCAAAGAGTTGCGCGAGCCCCCGGTAAGCCTCTTCTCGATAGACCGCTGCTTCAGAAGGGAGCAATCAGAGGACGCATCGAGACTGATGACGTACCATTCAGCCTCGTGCGTCATGATGGGCGAAGATGTTACAGTCGATTACGGAAAAGCGGTATCAGAGGCTCTGCTGTCACAATTCGGATTTGAGGAGTTCAGATTCCAGCCGGACGAGAAGCGGAGCAAGTACTACGTCCCTGACACCCAGATCGAGGTCTATGCGTACCACCCTGCTTTACGCGACTCGGGCACGAAGTATGCGGACGGCTGGATCGAGATCGCAACCTTTGGCATGTACTCGCCAATAGCTCTTGCTGCGTATGAGATCCCGTATCCTGTGATGAACCTCGGTCTCGGGGTGGAGCGGCTCGCAATGATCCTCTACGGCGCAGGTGACGTCCGGACGCTATCATACCCGCAGTTTGATAAGCTCACAATGACCGATCACGAACTCGCAAGAGCAGTCTCTCTCAGGCAGTCGCCAGAGACCGGCAGAGGACTTGCAATCGTTCGCGCAATCGTGCGTGTCTGTGAGGAGCACGGGAGTGATCCGAGTCCGTGCGAGTATCTGGCGTGGGAAGGCGAGCTCTTCGGGCATCAGATCAGGGTAATCGTCGTCGAACCAGAGGAGAATACGAAACTCTGCGGTCCTGCAGCGTTAAACGAGGTGATGATTCACGACGGGAGCCTCCTTGGGGTGCCACGCACCGGAAAATGGGATCACGTCTTCGAGGATGGTGTTCCTGCGGGTTTCAGGTTCATCGATGCGTTTGCGGCAGAGGCGGCGCGTGGGATCGAGGATGCGGTAAGATGCGGCAGGGGCTGCGAGATCAGGGTGAAGGGCGTTAAGGTGCCTTCAGAGATCAATATCGAGATAAAGCCTCATGCGAACCGGTGGATCACGTCCGGCAACAAGAAGATCGATATCCGGGGACCGGTCTTCACAATGGTGCGGGCGGAGATTGTGTGAGTGGCAGTGTTTCGTAGGTGTTGCAGTTAAGCAATCCACTCTTCCATCAACCGTTCCTGTTTGATATTCGGAACCACCCCACATCGATTCGAGCGCTCTCGATGGATCTTTGCGGAATGTTGACACCATATCCGAAATGCGCAAGCATTGGCGCCTGCCAAAGAATATATCGGTTGGTTGCAGATAGTGCATCTCATGAGCACAGCTGATGAGCACAGAAAACACGCACGGCACGGATATACAATCGAGGTCGCAACGATCAGTTCCTCGCGATACCAGAAGCACGGGAACGCACGCTCCCCTGAGGATACGGATGACAGATCCGGAGCAATCATCATCGATGCGCTCCGGAGGGACGGGCACACCGCGGGGTACACGCTGCTTCCTGACGATCTCGACATGATTCAGCACTGGTTCGCAAAAGCCATGGATTCTGGTGCCGATGCCATCATCACAACCGGTGGAACCGGACTTGCACCGGGGGACGTCACGATCGAGGCGATCAGACCCCTTCTCGGCAAGGAAATGCCCGGATTCGGCGAGATATTTCGTGCGAAGAGCATGGATGAGATCGGCTACGCTGCGATGCTGACAAGAGCGATCGCAGGTGTCGTTCGTGGGCGGGCGGTCTTCTGCATGCCCGGGTCGCCGAATGCGGTGAAACTCGGTCTTGAGGTGATTGCAGCAGAGATCGGGCATATGATCGAGCATGCGAGGGGTAGGGTGTAAGTTTTCCCAAAAATATCGAAATATCCCCAGGTATCCCCGCTAAACACGCCAAACTTGCACCCCATCATCCCTCATCAACTCCTCATACACCGCCTCAACCGTGCCAAGCATCGTCTTCTGATCGATGCCGGACATGCCCGCTGCATACATCGCACCGCCCGCGCCAACACCCTCCTTGACCTCGCCTGCCTCGTATTTGCGCAAGCCCGGGAGGCGTGAATCCGCAAATCCCGGATCCACAACATGAATGCGGCAGCCAAGATCTCGGATCACCGCCTTAAAATCGATCGATCGATCCTGATACACATACTTCGTGGTTGCAATTGAGATTCTGTCCATATCCATGCCCAGATGCTTCATTATCGCAAAGACAGCGACCATCTGGGTGCCGCCCGCAAGAATGATGTCGCAATCATGAGAGCATGTATCAGGTCCCATATCTGAGCCGGCATCGGCGCTGGCAACAACATTCACCAAGCCTGCCACCATACCGCCAACCATACCCGCGACCGCCGGCATCATCGGATCGCCGACAGATGCTATGGCACGCATAGGATCGTCGCGCGCCTCGCTCACGGTGATACCTGATGCGTTGATACCCAGTCTCACAACATCACGCTTGATTTCGAGCGGATTTTCCGAAAAACTGCTGCTGACTCCGTAATCGTATCCAAGCGCGGTCAACACGCCGAGAGCGGTGGTTGTGCCGCCGGGAATGCTCTCGCCTATGATGATCGAATCTGACAGCTTTCCAAACTGCGAGCCGATCTGGCAAGCGCTCGCATAGATCACGTCCGGGCGTGACACGGCATCACCCTGCCTGATATCGCGCCCGGGATCGGCACAAAGGTCGATTGCAGGGACATCAGGCACGATCCGCAGTCCGGCATTGATGAAGAAATAGGGCATGCCTGTCAGTTGCAGCGCAGCACGGGTCATGACCGCGGGCGTTGGGGCACCTCCCTTCTTCATCGGCATCTCTGGCGTGCTGCGGGGGCTGCCATATACCACGATCTCGGCATCGGCGGCTGGCGTGTAGTCATTGAGTTCGGTGGTTGCGCCAGCCGCCGAGATGTTTGGAATCCGGCATGTATCGGTATTTGACAACACACACAGAAAAAGGGGACCTGCCAGATGGTCTTTCGCAGTTTTGGCTGACATAATCCATTTACTGTGTGGCATTGGAATCGTTCCGTTTGTTATCCGGTTGTTTCGCATCTGCCGCACCTCCGGGCAGGAACAGGGAATAGTCTTCGGTTGATTCAACAAATATCTAACGGACGCCACCTGTGGTTATTCAGGTTGTTTATGCGGCAGTTGCCGGACTGCACCACAACCACACCGTCATCCCGAATTCTGAAGCGCGATCCGTCCCGCAAGCACGCAACCGCCGCCGCGGTTTCCGCCGATCGGGTTCTTTGGCACCCCGAGCGAATTCATGCACCGCGCCATCACAGCAGCACCTCTTGCAAGACCGTCGTCCACGAAGACGACCTGACTCTCGGGATCCTCGAAGAACTCCATCTTAATGATCCGATCGAGTATCAGGGCGGGCTTGTTTCCGGTGATTCCTGCTCTCCCCGTGATTCCGATGGCAGTCTCCTTCGTGACGAGTCCGGCGTCGATCGCTGTCTGCACCAGCCGTTCTACAGAGATCGCAGCGATTGGATCCATCACGGCTGCAATCATCTTGATCCCGCCGCTCTCATATATCTGCTTCCCGATCTCTGCAAGTGCTGGCAGGTCGCTCCCGTCCCGCCCCACATCACACCCGATCAGGACGACACCGATCGTCTTTGCTGCTTCTGCGTTCACAGGGACGCTGCCGTACCGTTCCCTGCCCTCCGGGACGACCTCGATCGAGATATGCTCATGAATCTCTTCCGCGTACTTTTCTGCCGCTCTGGCTTTCTTGCCGCTTGCCGAGGTCTTCCCCTTGAAGATGTCAAGAGCAGTCCCGGTCTCAGGGTCCACCAGTCCGGTTCCCTGCACGATCGCGTCCGGTATTGCGCCGGCAAGCCCGCAGAAGTTCCCGATCGTCTTTGCATACGGGGTATCGCTGTTCGTGATCCTGCCATCGAGCGTTGTTCCGAAGTCAAGCGAGAGGCACGGGTTTCTGAAGTCGACGCCAGCCCATTTCGCGCCCTCCTTGATGCCTGCCGTCGCAAGCTCGCCCTCCATCTCGTTTGCGACGATCTCGACACCGGTTGAACCGGTTGGCGGCAGCACGCCTGCGACAGCGCCAAGGAATGCGACCTTCTCGATCAAGCTGTGTTTTTTGAACTGTTCGGGAATCGTGTCAATCGACATCGCCGGGGTCATGTGCTTTGGCGACACTCCCGCTTTCAGGCAGCCATCAGCAAGCGCAAGGACGAAGCTTCCGACCTCCTCTGGCGATGCGAAACCAGCAACAACGCCTGTTGACCGCACCACGAAATGAAGGTTCGTATTGATATCGAGGTTCGCCTCATTGAGGCAATCCGTGATCGTCCCGGAAACCAGTTCTGATACCGACTCGCGGGTGAACAGCACTCCGGTAAGCGTCTTTCCAAAGACCTCCTCGCCCTCTTTTGGGGGGCGCACGTCCCGCGTCATCCGCACGGTCTTGTTTACGTGCTGCGCCATGCCGGTGCTCATGTTGGTTGCTGTTAATATGCACTTGGTCGTGGTATTTCCGACCTCGACCGATGCTGCGATGTAATAATCCTCGATCTCTTTCTTGTAAATCGACATCGGATCCGGTTTGATGCGCACCACGTCTATCGGATCACTCTTCGCGATCCTTGGTTTTGGTCCGAATATCTTATCAAAAAATCCCATATTCACGCGCCCCTGAATGGGTTATGATAGTGGTTCTCGCGTTCTGCCGTCCCGAACCGGACGGTCCCTGATCGTTCCCTTTAGAATCCTTGTAGACTCCTCCATGCACCTTGCAAGCACCGCCTCTGCATCGCCCGGCACCTCCATCCCGGCGGCGCCAGCGTGCCCGCCTCCAGAGCCGTGGTGCTCGACACCGATATCACGCAGCAGCACCCCGAGATTGACGCCGCACCTGACCGCGTCCCGGTTCGCACGCCCGCTCACCTTCAGGACGTCGTCCTGCACCGTCCCCACGAATGAGACGTCAGCACCGATGCCGGTTAGCGATGCAGCAGCAGACGCACCGAACGACTCTGCCTCTGATGCGACAACGACCCAGTCGTCAACTGTCCTGATCTCTGCCCTGTTTGCAGCCTCAAGAACCGCAGTCCGCATCGAGAGCTCCTGCGGCGTGCCCGCGAGCAGGTCCATCGCCTCGCTGTAGCTGACCCCGCTCTGCTCGATTAAGTATGCGATTGCCTGAAACGAGCCTGACGAGGCATGCTTGAAGTGCCCGGTGTCGGTAACAATCCCGATCATGAGGGCTATGGCGGTACGTTCCATGATCGGGGCGTTCATGCACCTCAGGATATCGACAATGATCTCCGCGTTCGAATCGGTGTTCCTGTGCAGGTAGAACGATGCGCCATCAAGCAGCTGCGAGACCGAGTGGTGGTCGATCACGCCGTAGTCACCCAAGGCTATGTTGTTCAGCTGCGATCTGGTTGATGTGTCCACAACCATCGTGAAATCGTAGTCGGCGGGGTTTGGTGTATACACGACCCCGATATCGAGCTCCTCGACCAGTATGGCAGCCACCCTGCTGCAATGGTCAACGACGCCAACCGTGCCGCCGAAAGCCTCTGCGAGCGCAAATGTGCTTGATACCGCATCAGGGTCTGCGTTGCGGTGACCGAGAAAGAGGACGTTCTGGTAGTCGAGCAGGCGGTCGTAGAGCGCCAGTTCGTCAACGCTTGCGGCATCGTTCGTGGTGTTGTTCGTAGTACTGTTCATGATTATATCAGATGCGGTCAGGGTTCAAAAGAGTATGCGACGTGTCATCTCGCATCTGTTCGGAGCCAGAAGAAGATATGCGACACATAAATGGCACGAAATGATTGAACTGGAGCGGAAAGTCACAACAACGGCTCAGTTTTACTTTTCCCCGAGCGCCATGAAGAGAGATTGGGTTGTTTGCAACTTTATATGAGAACGATGTGTTTTTATTTTCAAATTCTCTGAGTTTTTTCAAGATTGTTTTGAGATTGTTTATTGATACATTCTTTAATCCAGCCCTGGTGAACAAAACAACGAGATCGCCCGGCGTGCTTCCATTAAAAAAACGGTAATCGATCATTTCTCGCCATCATCAGTGTTTTTTGTCTTAACTTAAATGTTTATGTTCTGCCAGACTTTCGCACCATGGTGTAGTATCAAACAACAGATTGGTGCGAGACGGACGCAAGATCTCGGTACTACATGGCAGTATAACCCCTGAGGTACCACATTGCCGATAAGACGTGCACGGAAGGTTTGCAGAATGTACTTGAGTGCGGTTACTTTCGGAGCAAAGCCACGAGATCGATAAGGTTTATGATTAACTACAAGAATAATCAGCACTCTCGCAATTAACATCCTGTAATCATGACGCTCAGAACCCCCATCGTATGTGTGCTCGGACATGTGGATCACGGAAAGACGACGCTGCTTGACAGAATCAGGGGCAGCGCGATCGCAGATGAGGAGTCGGGCGCGATCACCCAGCACATCGGCGCGACCGAGGTGCCCATCGATGCGATTAAGAAAGCCTGCGGACCCTCATTTGCCGGGAAGTTCATCGTTCCGGGCTTACTCTTCATCGATACGCCGGGGCATCACGCGTTCACAACGCTCCGCAGCCGCGGCGGCGCGCTTGCAGACCTTGCGGTGCTGGTCGTCGATATCAACGAAGGGTTCCTGCCGCAAACAGTGGAGTCCCTGGACATACTGAAGAGATTCAAGACCCCGTTCGTGGTCGCAGCAAACAAGATCGATCGCATACATGGCTGGCAGAACCACGCGGGCACATCGTTTGTCGAGGGATATGCGAAGCAGGGAGCGCACGCACGGCAGGAGTTCGACCGAAAGTTCTACGATCTGGTTGGAAAACTCTATGAAAGCGGATTTAATGCTGACAGATACGATAACATATCTGATTTCAGAACAACCATCAGCGTGATCCCAATGAGCGCAAAAACAGGGGAAGGAGTCCCTGATCTGTTGATGGTGCTGCTCGGGCTGGCGCAGCGTTTCCTTGAACAGAATCTGGTGGTCAGTGCAAGTAAAGCGGGCGTCTGCACGATCCTTGAGGTCAGCGAGACCCACGGGCTCGGAACAACCGTGGATGCGATCCTCTATGACGGTGAACTTGCGGTTGGCGACACCATCGTCGTCGGTGGACAGCCCGTCGTCACAACAAAGGTTCGTGCGCTCTTAAAGCCGAGTGCAGTGACCGATATCGGGTCAAACGAATCGTTCCTCAGGGTAAAACGCGTGATAGCAGCTTCCGGGGTCAGGATCGCAGCGCCGAATCTTGAGCACGCTTATGCCGGGTCAATGATCCAGGTCACATCCGATAAACCGGATATCGTCAAGGATGTGGTGCACGAGATCGAAAGCGAGATTAAGACCGTGCAGATAACGACCGATACGGATGGCGTTGTTCTATGTGCCGACACCATCGGATCGCTTGAGGCGATAACAGGGGAGCTTAGAAAGAAGGATATCGCGATCAGGATTGCCAAAGTCGGTAATATCGCAAGAAGAGATGTTGTGGAGGCTACAACATGCAGAGACCCTCTGTACAATACGGTTATCGGATTCAATGTTGACGTGCTTCCTGATGCTCTGGAAGAGTTGCAGCGATCCGGGACGCGCTTCTTCCAGAGCGACGTGATCTACCAGTTGATCGATGACTATCAAAAATGGTCGTCGAAGGAAAAAGAGATCGTCGAGAAGAAACTCTCTGAAGCGGTGATCAGACCTGGACAGTTCACGATTCTGGATGGCTGCGTCTTCAGACAGAGTAATCCCGCGGTTGTCGGGGTGCGTGTTCTTGGTGGCGTGATCAAGCCTGGAATTCCGGTCATGCGTGCTGATGGCATGCACATCGGGTCAATAAAAGGGATTCAGGAGCGTAGCGAGCCTATAAGCGAGGCAAGATATCGTGATGAGGTCGCTGTCGCAATCGAGGGTCCGACCGTCGGACGGCAGATCAAGGAAGGTGATGTGCTGCTCGTCGACATTCCTGAACGTCATGCAAAGCTGGTCGAGCAGGATCTGTATGACACGCTCTCGCCCGACGAGATCGAAGCATTCAACAAGTTTCTGGAGATCAAGCGGAAGGACGACCCCTTCTGGGGACGGTGACAGGACAGACCAACCACCTTTAAATAGGAGGCGGTGCGGATTATTATGTGCAGAAGAGGAATGATGGAATAACACAGAGGCGATCAATGTCGATAAAAGAAACAGTTGAACAGTGCACTAACATTCTAAATACGATTCTCGGCGATACGTCGGTCCCGAGAAACATACGGCGCGCTGCCGATGAAATAAAAGGAATTCTATCCGCTGAAAACGAATCGATCTCATTTCGTGCTGCATCCAGCTTATCAATCCTTAATAAAATCACAAACGATCCGAATATGCCGCTGCACACTCGTACTCTCATCTGGAATCTTGCAAGCCAGCTGGAGACGATTGCAGTCGGAGACTGAACAATTATGATGAAACCGAATCGGGGAGATCGGGTACGCGCCACAGCCGGTCGCGTAACCTACGAAGGTACGCTGATGCCGAGCACTACCGATCACACAGTGATCAAGCTGCATAACGGCTACAACATCGGCGTGAACAAGAGCGTGCCCATTACGCTGGTCGAGAAGAGACCGCCCCCACCAAAACCGAAAGCCCGTGTTATGGATGTGAGGGGGGACCTGCCGACCGTTGCCATATTATCGACCGGCGGCACCATCGCAAGCAGGGTTGATTACCGCACGGGCGCGGTCACAGCACAGTCCACAGCAGAGGAGATAATCGCCGCGATACCAGAGCTTGGAGAAATCGCGAACTATCGTTCAAGGGTCGTGTGCAACATACTATCAGAGAACATGCGTGCCGAATACTGGGTCGAACTTGCACGTGCTATCGGTGAAGAGATTAATAAGGGCGCAGAGGGCATAATCGTGACTCACGGCACCGATACGATGGGGTACACCGCTGCAGCGCTCTCTTTCATGATTACACCATCAGTTCCGGTTGTTCTGGTTGGCTCGCAGCGCAGCGCAGACAGACCATCGAGCGATAACGTGATGAATGCGATCTGCGCCGCATCGGTCGCGGTGAGCGACATCGCAGAGGTCTGCGTGGTTATGCATGAGAGCACATCTGACGACCACTGCATGATACACCGCGGGACGCGGGTCAGAAAGATGCATACCTCGCGCAGGGATGCGTTCCAGTCGATCAATGCCCCGCCGATCGGACGGGTTGACTACCCATCATGCGAGATCAGGACATTCACCGATTATGTGCGAAGGGGGCAGCGGCAACTCCGGATCCGTGACGGTATGGAGCCGAAGTGCGCCCTTCTCAAGTTTATACCCGGGGCAAGCCCGGAACTGCTCAGATTCTGCAGCCTTTCAGGATACAGGGGGATCGTGATCGAGGGCACAGGGCTTGGGCATGTCCCGGCTGAGTGGATTCCGCTCATCGAGTACGCAACCAAGAGTGGCATCCCGGTCGTGGTCACGTCCCAGTGCATGCACGGCAGGATCTGTGACCGGGTGTATGATACCGGCAGGGACATGCTGAAGGCGGGCGTGATCGAGGGCGAGGATATGCTGCCAGAGACCGCGCTTGTGAAACTGATGTGGTTGCTCGGGCAGGGGTTGGATTACGAAGAAGTCTGCATGCGGATGCGGCAGAACATAGCTGGCGAGATTCTGGGGAGTTCGAGCCACCATGGCGCAGTTGATAATCTCTGATATCCATGCCGATATACGTGCACTCGACGCGATCATGAAAATCACCTGGGATCAGGCGTTCATCGAGCGGTACGGTGAGATTACGAGAATTATTAACCTCGGCGACGTTGTCGGGCGGGGATTTCACCCAATCGTTGTGATCGAGCGGTTACTGGACTGTGGCGAGGAGACGAATCTCGTATCCATTAGGGGGAACCATGACGAGGCATTTCTGCTCAATCGAGATATCCCGGGAAGCGATTTCGCAAGCACAGAGGCGCATTCGGAACTACGCGGGAATCAACGGTGTATGCGATTCCTGGAGAGTCTGCCGCAGTATCTGGCAGATGAGGATGACCTGATTCTTGCGGTGCATGGAGGACCGATCGATCCGTCCGTGATCAAGGAGAGAACGTGTCCTGACGACCTGCTGTACCGGCGAACATGGCAGAGAATCTCTGAGTGTGGTTATGATTATTGCGATGGTACAGGGTACCATTACACGCCGGAACATGCGCTCAATGATGTAAAGGAATCGCTTGGCAGGGGGTTTCTGGTACTCTGCGGGCATGAGCATCTTGAAGCATGTTATATGGAGGTTAACGGGAAGCCAAAGAGTATTATAGACGACATGATCCGGCGGGAGGAGGTTTTTTCAAACCGCCACATCCGTATCAAATCGATGATGCGAAAGGAGGGTGTAAGTTATCTTGTCAGGGTCGGCATCGCCGGACCAGAAGGTTATGCAGGATCCGGACAGGACATGGAGGGGACTTCGCATTTCGGGCTGATCTGGGAGCACAAGGGCGCAGATTGGGTCGGTCTGTTCGGTTTTCGGGTGTGACGGTTGGTTTTTCTGGCAAATGGCAAATATCCTGCCGTCTCACTGCCCCTTCAGGATCGGCACGCCTTCAGTCTGCGTCAGTTTCCCAAACTCCTGCATCAGCTTCTTTGTGATCCTGCCAACAGCCCCCTCGCCGATTACGCGCCCGTCGATCTCTGTGATCGGCGCAACCTCGGCAGCAGTGCCTGTCACAAACACCTCGTCGGCTGTGTATATATCAAAGAGCCCGAGATTAGTCTCGTGAACCTGCCAGCCAAGACCGTGCGCGATCTCGATCACGCAGGCGCGTGTGATCCCGCGGAGGTTGTTCATGGTAGGCGGCGTCGAGATAACGCCGTTCTTCACAACGAAGATGTTGTCGCCGGATCCTTCTGATATATTCCCGTGCACATCGAGCATGATCGCTTCATCGGCACCGCCCTGGTTCGCTTCGATCTTTGCAAGGATGTTGTTCAGGTAATTGAGCGATTTGATATTTGGAGAGAGCGATTCGGGCGCGTTGCGGCGTACAGTGACCGTAACCGCGGTAAGCCCGTCATCATACAGGTCGCCGTACATCGCATCCCATGGCTGGGTTATGATGAAGATATTCGGCTTGCTGCACTTCTCAGGATCAAGCCCGAGATCGCCGACCCCTCTTGATACGATCGGTCGGATGTATGCATCGGTCATGTTGTTGATCCGGAGCGTTTCAAGAACCGCATCCTTCATCTCCTCCTTTGTCAACGGGATTTTTAGCAGAATCGCCTTTGCCGAGTCGTACAATCGGTCAATATGCTCATCCAGACGAAAAACACGTCCGTTGTACGCACGTATTCCTTCAAACACACCATCACCATATAAGAAACCATGATCATAGATCGAGGTCACCGCCTGATCCTGCGGCACGAAACTGCCATTTGCATAAATCTGAAGCATGTTGTCACCTGCACAACTGTTACACACGATTATTTATAGATGTTCTGGTCTGCCCGGGCTGCCAATTTACCCGGGCGCTCTGGTTCTGACTTCCCTGTGTTTTCAGATGTTTGAAACCTGGAGTAGAAGAAATGAGACTTGGATATTTAGCTCCGGTCCCAGCCGTACCACTCCCGAATTCGATGCTAAATTCGGCAAAATATTCCTGATCGGGTCACGATATCCATCACCGAAGAGTGTCCGAACCGATGCACCCGCTGTGCGCTTCCAGATACCGGGAACCGAGCATCCATGTCACCGGACGAGGTGAAGTGATTTTCTTTTTTTAACACCCCCGGAAAAACAATAGGCTTATCTGCATTAGAAATGATGAAACATACACCCAAGTTAAGAGGTGGTGACAATGTATCGAAGATGGATAGACCCATTTGAAGAACTGCACAGGATGCAGGAATGGATGAACAGAGTGTTCGGAGAGTTCGAACCGATTGCTCCAGGGAGGTTGCTGCCAGCAGGGACTCGCGAGGAGATCGCAGAAACCGCAACACCATCCATGGATATACAGGACGCGGAAGACAAGATTCTAGTCGCTCTCGATGTGCCCGGCGTTGAGAAAGGGGATGTCACCGTGAATGTCCGTGGAGACGTGCTTGAGATCACGGCTGAAAAGAAGGAGGAGGAAGAGAGGGGCGAGGGATACGTCCGAAGAGAGCGTGCCTACTCCAGGTTCTACCGGAGAATACCCCTGCCATCCGAGGTGGACCCGGGCAAGGTTGATGCCGTACTGAAGGATGGAGTGCTGCGGATCGAGATGGCAAAGAGTGCGCTTCCGGAAGTTACGAAGATCACGGTCAAGTGATCTTCTTTTCTATTTTATTCTCGCGTATCCGCCGCCACACATCCACCGCCCGCATGGTGTCACAGCATCCAAAACACCCCGCGCACTGTGGTGGCGTGACAGTCCCTCCTGTGCCGCTCAAGTCGTTTTATAAACAATGCCCACCAAAAAGCAGATTATATGATCGAAAAAATTCGCGGGTTGAAACAGGAGAAAAACGCAATCATCCTTGCCCACAACTACCAGCGACCCGAAATTCAGGACATCGCTGATTTTGTCGGCGATTCGTTTGCGTTGAGCCGGCAGGCAGCCATGACCGATGCTGACGTGATCCTGTTCTGCGGTGTTGACTTTATGGCGGAGTCCGCAGCCATTCTAAGTCCTGACAAGACTGTTTTGATCCCGGATACCGATGCAAAATGCCCGATGGCTGCGATGATCACCCGCGAGGCGTTGATCGAGATGAAACGCAGGCATCCTGACGCAGGGGTGGTCTGCTATGTGAATACGAGTGCGCCGGTGAAAGCGGAGAGCGACATCTGCTGTACCTCGGCAAACGCGGTCGAGGTGGTGGAGTCGCTCGACTGCGATGAGGTGATCTTTGTGCCTGACAAGAACCTTGCGCTCTATGCAGCCCGGTTTACAAAAAAGGCGATCATACCATGGGACGGGTACTGCCCAACCCACCACCAGATCCTGCCCCGCGATATCACGGATGCGAAGGAACAGTACTCGGGCGCAGAGGTGCTCGTACATCCCGAATGCCGACCCGAGGTGATCGATCTTGCGGATGGTGTGGAGAGCACCGAGGGGATGATCAGGCATGTCAGGGCATCGCGTTCAGACGAGTTCATCATCGGCACCGAATCAGGGATGATTCACAGATTGGAGAAGGAATTTCCAGAAAAGTTGTTCTATCCGGTCTCTGATTACGCGATCTGCCCGGCTATGAAGATGATTACGCTACCTGATGTGGTTCGCTCGCTTGAGAATCTCGAATATGTTGTTACCATACCAGATGCTGTGCAGGAGAAGGCAAAACGTGCGCTTGACCGGATGCTTCAAGTCAGGGAGTTGCGTTAAATCCCAAAAGTCTGAAATCTGATGTCAGAAGTCCCGAAGGCAGGGGTTGGTTTTTTAAATGCAGTACAAGGGTTTCTTTGAGTTGCTCCGTGCGGGAAACTGCGCGATGGCGGGTTTTGCAGCAGTCATCGGTTCGGGAATTGCTTATGCCCCGGTTTCTGATGAAATATCGATTTTTGGGATACCGCTCATATTCTCATGCGTTTTTTTGATCACTGGCGCAGGAAACGCGATCAACGATTTTTTTGATGCGGATATCGATGCGATCAACAAACCGATGCGCCCCATACCGTCAGGGCGCGTGAGCAAGTATTTTGCACTTCTTTTTTCGCTTCTGCTCTTTGGAACCGGGATTGCATTATCATGCTTCCTTAATGCGATCTGTTTTGTCGTCGCTCTCATCAACTCGGCACTGCTCATCATCTATGCCCGCAACCTGAAACGCACGGCGCTTACCGGAAATGTCTGTATCGGGTATCTCACAGGCTCCACGTTCCTGTTCGGGGGTGCACTCTTCGGGATGCCCGGCATCATCAGAACCGCAGGACTCTTCGGGCTTTCGATGCTTGCAACCATCGCACGCGAGATCGCAAAGGACATCGAGGACACCTGCGGTGATCTGGCGATGGGGGCTGCCACGCTCCCGATCCGGGCAGGGCGTAAGCGGGCAGGATATGTTGCATCGGCTGTGGGCATGGTCGCCGTGCTGCTAAGCCCGCTGCCGTATTTCACCGGACTTTCGGTATGGTACCTGATCGTTGTCGGGTTTGCCGATCTCTGTTTCCTGATCGCGATACTGCGATTGATCAGGGGTGATGCCGCTGGTTCGTCGAGATCGCTCAAGCAGGCGATGGTAGTGGCACTCGCCGCATTCGTGGCTGGCGCGTGGATGTGAGCCGCAGATGCTTGCTTTTGGTGTATGTGTTTAGATGCGGCGAAAAAAACCACGAGATTTCACGAGATTAACACAAGAGTATGGTATTAGACATGTGACATTGGTTAGTTTTATATTTTATATCTTACTTCTTCATACTTTCTTGTGAAAATCTGTGTAATCTTGTGGTTAGCTAAACACGTACCTTTTGGTTAATTTCGGGTTGTGCCGTTTTCAGGCGTTCTTCACCCTGATATTCTCGAGAGCCTCTTTCGCAGCCTTCCTGACATTCCAGTCCTCATCCTTCAGAGCACGAGTCAGGGGTTCTTCTGCCAGTCCGCCCATCTCCCCGAGTGCCCATACCACCCACCACCGGACGTGCTCGTCCCCATCCTTCATAGCCAGAACGAGGGGCTCGATAGCGCCCGCACTCTTCACCTTTCCGAGAGCCTCTGCCGCATAACCACGAACACTCCAGAGTTCATCGCCCAGAGCCGAAATAAGCGGTTCAACAGCCTTCTCGTCTCCGATCGCTCCAAGAGCCATCGTTGCGCTCTCCCTGACATTCTTATTCACGTCCTTCGAGGCTTTAATGAGTGGTTCGACCGCTCTCGTGTCGCCTATCGATCCAAGCGCTCGTGCTACAGACTTTCTGACATCCTCGTACCTGTCGCCCAGAGCCAGAACGAGGGGCTCAACCGCTCTTTTATCCCCGATCTCGCCGAGAGCCCTCGCCGCATACCTTCGGAGGTCAGCATCGCTATCGCCCAGGGCAGAAATAAGCGGCGTAACTGCCGGTTCTCTTATCATCTCGAGAGCCCTCGCCGCATTCTCCTGGACATGCAGCCTTCCCCCCTTCAAAGCCCGGATAAGTGGCAAAACTGCCGGATCTCCGATCGCTCCAAGAGCACGGGCTGCACTCTCGCGAACACCATCGGATTGATCTTCCATAGCCCGGATAAGCGGCTCAACTACCCCTTTGCCGCCAATCCTTCCAAGAGCATGAGCCACACTCTCCCTAATCCCATCGGATTCGTCATTTAGAGCCCAGACCAGATATTCAACCGCAGGTTCCCCAACTTCCACCAGCCCGTCCCATTCACTCTTCCCAATCATGTAATAGATCTCTTCGATGAGATTTCCGGACTTCCACCCCATCTTTTCAAGAACAACTGTTGCATTCTCACGGACAGGTCGGTTTCTGTCACCCAGAGCCGGAACAAGGTATTCAACCGCTCTTATGTCGCCAATCGCTCCGAGAGCTTCTACTGCGCAGTTCCGGACATCGGCATCCCGGTCTCCCAGAGCCAACGCGAGATATTTGACCGCTCTTCTGTCGCCAATCGCTCCAAGCGCACGGGCTGCAGCCGCCCTGACCTGCACGTACTCATCTTGCAAAGCCCGGACGAGGGGTCCTGCCGCCGGCTCACCGATCGCCACCAGTCCAGCCCATTCCCTCATTCCGATCATGTAATAGACCTTTTCGATGTCACTTTTTGGCTGCCAGCCCATACTCTTAAGCGTTTTCGCTACAAGCTCACGGGCAGACCAGTTTCTATCGTTCAGCGCCTGAACAAGGGGCAGAATCGCTGCTTTCCCGATTTTTCCGAGAACCTCTGCCGCACTCACCCGGATGTGCCATTTCTCATCGTTCAATGCTTGAATAAGGGATCCTATCGCTGGTTCTCCTATTTTTTCGAGAGATCTGGCGGCTTCTGCCCGAATATCCTCTTCTTCGTCCTTCAGAGCCTGAAGGAGGTGTCCGACCGCACCCGGATCCCTGATCGCCCCGAGTGACCATGCCGCGCTCTTCCTGACATTCCTGTTCATATCACCCAGATCCTGAACAAGATGGGGCACCGCCCTGTTATCTCCTATCTTTCCAAGCGATCGCGCCGCTGCATTTCGAACGTCTCCTGATAGGTCATTCAGAGCCTCGATAAGGGGTTCTATAGCCAGTTCCCCCATTTCGCCGAGAGCATCCGCTGCATTTGCACGAACATCGACATCCCCATCTTTCAAAGCTTTTATCAGTCTTTTTCCCTTGAACGAATCGAATATCCCCATTTTACCCCCATTTTAAACCCTTCGGATCACCCTGCAATCCATATAATCCCTGCAATCACATCATCGTCACCGCGCTGATGACCTCGCCATCGATGACCGTCTCCCGCTGATAGACGACCAGACCGGTATCGATGATCGCGTACGGTCGCAACATATCATCATGTTTTCCGCCGCGCATCTTCAGAATCTCGATCGCCCTTATCCGGTTCCCGGACACACGGAACGTATGCATACGAATAACGACCTCTGAAAGGTACTCCTCCACGCTGAACGATTCATAAGACAATGTCCCGGAATTGATCTCGCTCGAAAGCACTGTTGTGCAATCAAGGTTTTCAAGGTTCTTGATCAACTCCATTATGGTGAATCTTGCCTGAATTTGCTCTTGCGAGATCTTTAGCGAGGTGATCGAGTCGATAAAGATGCGCCTTGCCTCAATCTCGCCAACATAACGTTCGATGTGTTTGCTCAGGGTTTCAACGATCTTCGACCCTGTGTCGAGGTGCATGCCATCACCACCCTCCTGATCAGGAATATAATGAGCATAAGCGATCGGATCGGCGTGTATGACCCGCATTTTATTCTCTTTGATCAGCCGTTCGATATCCCACCCGAACTGCCATGCGTTTCTGATCACCCGTGCAGGGCTTTCCTCGAGCGTGACAAATATCCCGGGTTCTCCGTACTCAGTGGCGCCCCGGTACAGGTACTGGAGCCCGAGCGTCGTCTTCCCGGAGCCTGGACCGCCCGTGACCAGGACGATATCGCCGCTGATGAAGCCACCTGCAGTCAGATCATCAAGACCAGGGATGCCTGTGGAAACCCTGCTCATTACGTCGTGCCCTCTCTGAACATGGAAATGCCGATGCCCGTGTTTACGAGGAGTTTGTGCGCAAGATCCTGATACTGCCACGAACCAAGCCCGCAATCAGGTCCTGCGTATCGTATCGTATCCCCAAACCGCGCATAAGCGCGTCGAAGGCGTTTCGCAATCGTATCAGGCGTCTCCATCGACGTCACAATCTCGTCAAGCCTTGCCGTCTCCTTCCACACATTGATCTGGTATCGTTCGTTTAATTCGGCGGTCATGCCGAAGATGTCAGTTCTTGCCACGCCGACCCGCAGAAACGTGTCGTACTGCTCAAGATCCGCCTTTTCGACCAGTTCGAGATAATCAGGGTTTGCTGCGGACTCCACGCCGACGACGTTGATCGAATCAGACTCACATGCGATATTGTAATGCAGAGGCGAGTGCAGGTGTATCTGCGTATCGACATCAGAGGATTTCGCTGAGAGATTGAGCGCACGGATGATCTCGTCGTCAGCGAACATGATCTCAGGATTGATGCCGATACTCGGCTCATCGATGCTGATTAAGGCAACATCAAACGACGACTTCATGTTAAGCGCCCTCTTCACGAACCGATCGACGCTTCGTGCAAAGAGTTCGAGTATGTCAGAGTATGCGGTGCTGCCAAACTGTTTCAGATACAGTTCGATAGCGCCTGTGATGCAGACCCTGACCCTCAACCGCTCTCCGCTCTCCTCGAAATAATCCTTTGCGACCGGTTCAATGAGTTGCAGCTCGATTATATCTGCGCAGGCTTCTTTTACGAGAAATGGCGCCTCATCAGAGGACGGATCATTGATGATCCCGAGAAACTGCTGGTTCATGTCCTGAAACTGAGGGTACGCGGGTATCTCGACGCCTGCAGCGATCTTCTGGCGCATGGCATCACAGACGACCTCACTGACATCATCATACCGTTTGTCTGCAAATGCTTGCTGCACACGGTCTTTCTCCCCCTCCGGGAGCGGATAACTCCCGATGTCATCGAATATGATATCCATGATATCTATTTATGTGCGTTTTGGTGATGTAAATATATCGGAGGGTTGTCAACGTCAGCCACATCGGGAGGGGTTGGAAACAGAACGCTCCGATACCCGGATGTCGTATCGCATCTTGTATGCATGCCACATTAGGTCTGGTCTCTTCAATCTCTTCCGCCTGTTGCAATGCATTACACGATCTTGCAGGTTGGATGAGTGGGGCGATAGAGGTTGATCAGGTTTAAGTAATATAATGACATTGACCGCAACAGCATGAGATGGAGCGATCTACAATACCGGCTTATGGTATCGCTATTGATAAGCTATGGTTCGGATGTGACATATTATGGATAGATACAATGGTCAATTTCATGCGATTGAACTGGAGTAAACAATCAAAAATCAGGAGAAGCACCTATGCACACCCGGAAAAAAGTAATTGGATTGGTTATGCTGATAGTGATCAGCGGAATGATCTGTATTGCATCTAATGCAGAAGATGCGTGCGCCACTCATCCTGCCAACACAAGCGGGGCTATTCCGCACGATAATTGGACAGATACCGTCTATAACGAGATTCACGGCAGCCAGATCGAGAATTTAACATGGGGTGCTGTTTTTAGCCGTAGCGGGGAACGTGACGCTTGTAAATACGTTGAAAAGAGCATTGATTCGACGAATGCCATCTGTAAAACTCTCTATGGTAACCAAACAAACGATAGTGCAGAGAATGTCAACCTGATGCATTCGATGGCGGGTAACATCCAGAGACCGGTGAGGGATGCGAATAACAATCGAATTGAGGATTGTCTGGAAGAGCAGGTGATGCGTACCGACGTCGATGCTGACACTGATGTTGATGTTATCGTTATGTATCATGAAAACCCATCCGAGCCAACTTATTCTGTTTCATACGGCACATCGAACATATTGAGCACACTGGGGGCAACAGTAAAATATAATTATAAAATCATAGATGCCACTGCACTAAAGATACCTGCAAGGAGTCTGGATGATCTGACAGAAGTTTCCGGTGTTGGAATGGTATATCTCGATCGCGAGGTCCATGCTCTGCTGGATACGAGCGTTCCGGCGATCAGAGTGGATCAGGCACGTTCAACTTTCGGTGTTTCCGGAGCAGATGTGACCATTGCTGTTATTGACACCGGCATCGATGCATCACATGAATCGCTCGATGATCTGGACGGTGATCCTGCAACAGACGATGATAAGGTGATCGCTTTTGAGGATTTTGTGAACAGCCAGGCAGATCCTTATGATGATAACGGGCACGGGACCCACTGCGCAGGTATCGCGGCAGGAACCGGTGGAGATTCGGATTATGTCGGAGTCGCGCCCATGTCAAGACTGGTTGGTGTGAAGGTACTGGATCAATATGGATACGGCTCTACGTCTGATTGTATAGCCGGAATTGAATGGTGCATCCTGAACAAAGATGTTTACGATATCGATGTCATCTCGATCAGTTGGAGTGCTGATATGAATGGTGATGGCACGTCTCCGGAGGAGATTGCGTGTGATTCTGCTGTCGATGCCGGGATAGTCGTCTGCGTGGCTGCCGGTAATTCGGGACCGGGCAGCAGAACGGTCGGCATCCCGGCATCTGCCAGAGAAGTGATCACGGTGGGAGCGATTGAGGATTCCACGGAGATTGCATTCTTCTCTTCGAGGGGACCCACAGCAGATGGCAGGATAAAGCCGGATGTCTGTGCAGTGGGCGTGGATGTGACTGCGCCAGCAGCAAATTCCGGAGATGGGTATGTCGCCCACAGCGGAACCTCGATGTCAACCCCGCATGTGGCAGGGGTTGCTGCCCTGATGATCGAGTACAATCCGCATATCACCCCATCAGAGATCAAAGAGATTCTGCACAATACATCAATCGATAAAGGAGACCCTGGTCCTGATAATACTTACGGGTGGGGTGTTGTGGATTCGGTTGCCGCTCTTGACAACGTCAGTGCGATACGGATTATGATCGATGCAGGCAGTCCCTACGATCCCGGAGACCATGTGACGATCACCGGATCCACATCGAACCGTACCATGCCGGTGTCAGCGGTGGTGAATGTCACCACCACCTCGCCGGACGGATCGGTTGTCGCGTTCAATACCACAACCTCGGACAGCGAGGGTGATTTCTCCGTGGACTTCACGCTTCCTGACGATTCCGAACCCGGTGATTACAACGTAGAGGTGACCGCCAGTCATAACGACGAAACCGGTCGAAGAATCGCCACTTTCAAGGTTGGAACCCTGATTATAGGGATAGATGCGCCGGATATGGTTATTACAGGAGATCCCTACCTGCTCGATGGTTATGTCAGGTATGATGATGGTACACCGGTCTCCGGTGCTGATGTCGATGTCGCGATCGGGGATATGAATGGTACATCGGTATACACCAACCACACAAATTCAAACGCGACAGGACATTTCTCTATCCGGTGGACTCCGGCAGAAGCAAGCATATACCACGCCAGGATAACCGCGCGGGATGCTGCAACACTGAAAGTGGGGCTCAACACAACAACATTTCAGGCTCCATGCGGCATCGTTGCGATAGCTGTGCTCGACTCATTGGGCGCAGACTACAACGAATATGCGATCTGGGATGATTTGAACAGAAATTGGTACAAATATGGTGATCATCTCATCGATATCAATTATAC
>JAUWHQ010000216.1 GCA_030605805.1 Methanosarcinales archaeon
TTATCGGCAGAAAATGCTCTGATTTGTGCCCCTATAATATCCCTTGCAATCTCTTCGAGTTCTTCGCTCCGCGAGCCAGTTACCCGAACTGTGACCCCCTCTTCGATTTTATTGATTATTTCACATTTTACATTCTCAAAAATCGGGTATGTCTTTGCAATCTCGTGAAACGAGGGATAAGACGCAGCAAAGATGATATCCGTCTGTGCGCCCCTGATCATCTCGATAATTTTGTCGCTTACGTTTTTAACTCCATTTATCGCCCATATTGCCTCTTCTTGTGCTTCCATCTTCGGTGTTTGGTAGATTTCTTCAAGCGCAACAAGCGCGTTTTCACTCTCTGCTACAAAGTAATCTTTCAGTTTTTCAAGGGCAATCTCAGGAGGAACCGCCCTGTATCTCATTGGTTTGGAGGACTGGATTTCGATTACTCCACGCTCTTCAAGCTTATTCAGCGCACCGTAGACAGCAGAACGCGGAATCCCGGATACTATATGAATATCTGATGCGGTCCCGCTTCTGATCTTCACGAGTGCGGTATACACCTTTGCCTCATACTCGGTGAGTCCGAGATCACGCAGGGATTCGACAGCGGTCTTCATGATACCGGCATCTGTTACAATGGTTTAAATATGTTTCGATCTGGCTGACTTATACGTCGTTTTCATAATACTGACCGTTTACATAGATTTTAAGAACGACGATCTACATCTGCCCGTGCCTGATAATCGAGTAGAGAAGCCAGAACCCCATCGCCCCGGCACCGAGAAACCCGATGATGCCGATTATCGGGATGTCGTGCCATAACGGCGGGATTCCTGCGAGCACGATCAACGATGAGCCCATGACAAGCGATGACAGAACGATCGCGAAACTGATGCGGTTGCTGACCTGATCAAGAGTCTTCTGCATCGGCTCAAGTCCCCGGTGCTCGAACCTGATCGTGGTCTGCCCGCGCTTTACCTGCTCCAGGATGTCACGCAAACCCCCGGGAATCTCTTTTAAGATATGGGCAATTTCAGCCCCGGAGTTTAACATATCAGATGCCACATGTCCCGGATGCATCCGCTCCATCCGGATACGCTTGATGAACGGGGTTGCTGAACTGGCGCAGTCAAAATCGGGGTCAAGCACCGTCCCAAGTCCCTCGACCGTTGAGATCGCCTTTATCACCATGAAGAGGTCTGGCGGAATCTGCAGACGGTAATGCGAGATCAGATTCATAAACTGGCGCAAAAGCTGTCCCACATCGATCTCTTTCAATGGTTTTCCGACGTACTGCATCGTCAGGTCCGAAACATCCATTTCCAGTCTTCGGCGATCGATCGGAGCGTCGCGTGTGGTGAGTCGCAGCAGCGCATCGGTCGCTTTACCCTCGTTCTGGCGTACGACCGCAATTGTGAGATCTACGATATTTTCTCTCGTCTGCCTGTCGATTCGCCCCATCATCCCGAAATCCAGATAGCAGACGACGTTATCAGGCAGGATCGCGATGTTTCCAGGGTGTGGATCGGCATGGAAGAAGCCATGCACAAAGATCTGCTTGAAGATCAGGTCTGCGCCGCGTGCTGCTATCACTTTCCTGTCAAAACCCTCCTCGTCCAGCCGATCGATATCAGATGCTTTGACGCCATCTATGTACTCCATCGTGAGAACCTGCGTCGTTGTCGCCCCGGAGAAGACTTTCGGGACGTAAACCGTTGGATCGTCTGGAAACTGGCTCGAAAATCGCTCGATATAGAACGCCTCGTTCATGTAATCGATCTCCTTCTTGAGAGAGTCTGCAAATTCCGTAACAATCCTTGTGGGGTGGTATATCCGGCACGCATCCACATTCTGCTCCAGAAGCGTTGCCAGATGAAGCATAATTTCTGTATCTACCTCAATCGCCTTCCGGACGTCGGGGCGCTGCACCTTGACAGCCACATCCTCTCCGGTAGTGAGTGTGGCGCGATGCACTTGTCCGAGGGAGGCTGCTGCAACCGGGGTCTCATCAAAATCCTGAAATATCGTATCCATCGGGGCTTTTAGTTCGGATTCGATCGTATTTTTGACATCCTCGAATGGAAATGGCGGTACATCATCCTGGAGTTTCTCGAACTGGGCGATGAACTCCATCGGGATCAGGTCCGGGCGTGTGGACAGTATCTGCCCCATCTTGATGAATGTCGGACCAAGTTCTTCCATCGCCATCCGCACTCGTTCCGGCAGGGTGAGCTCCTCGATTCGCTCCTGCCCTCTCCTGATCCTTTTTGGGAGTGCGATCTCAATGTAACGCCCGATATGCAGGGCGTCTATCATGTCACCGAAGCCGTATTTGAACAGAACGGAAATAATCTGGCGGTAGCGCTCGATATGGCGGTATGTGCGTGAGATAACTCCAATTTTGTGTATGGACATTATTTTTCCCCCGTGTGTGTCAGAACATTATTTCTAACCCCATATTCTAAAACTTTTCCAGCACCAAAAGATTTATGCCAGATAAATCTCTTGGATTGGTGCGAGGATTATCATGATAGAATCACTCAGGAAGGTAGGGCTTCTTGGAATTGGTGTGCTGTCCATCACCGAGGAGAAGATCAAGCAGGTCGTAAACGAACTCGTTGAAAAAGGAGAGATGAACAAAGAGGAAGGAAAAACCCTCGTTCATGAAATCCTGACCGAGAAAACGAAGCAGATGCAGGAACTCGAGGAAAAAATCTCGGGGGATGTGCAGAACGCCATCGGTAAATCAAAGATCGCATTGAAGGACGATGTTTCTCGTCTGGAAGATAAGATCACAGAACTTGAAAAGACCATCCAAAAACTGGTCGAAAAATAAGGAACCGCGGGGATATCAGGGGGATCGCCATGAAAGTGACGCAAGAGTGTGAAAATGGAAAAGTATGATGCCATCATCGTCGGCGCAGGAATAAGCGGACTTCTGGCTGCGCTGACACTGTCAAAACACGGTAAGAGAGTCCTGGTGCTTGAAAAAAGTCAGTACGTTGGCGGAAACTGCAACAGCTATACGATCGACGGTTTCCAGGTTGATACAGGACCACATGCCATCACGCATCTTGCGATTGGTCCCTTAAAGAGATTGATGGATAATTACTTTGATCATGTACCTGTGTTTGAAGATCACGGGTATTACTACGTACGAACTGAGCACAGTTTTGTCAAGATCCCTTCAAATCTAAAGGAATTCATGACATTCGATGTACTTTCGAAGAAGGATAGGCTCGTTCTGACACCGGCTATCACCAAAGTGCTTACGCTCTCTACTTTTGGCATAGACCTCTCCAAACAGTCGGTGTATGAAACGCTGCCGCGCACACTCTCAAAAGATGCGTATGATTTTGTCAATACAATCTCATATTTTTTGTCGGGCAAGTCGATGAAAGAGATGTCTATCCACAGGATCCTGACGGGCAGCAGCTTTATCAGGGACAGCGTCACGCAGGAACAGTTTGAAAGCATTGTCGGGAAGAACGAAGATCCGCATCAGACTGAATCCATACTCCGATCCATATTACCATCCAACCTTCATGCATCCCTTCAGACGAGATTGAACAGCTCATTTGCACCCCCGGTCCCGCTTAAAACCGTTTCCCGCCCGCTTACCTACATCGGCAGGCTTGCAACAAACAGGGTTACCGATCCACAGGGATACCCGCGCAAGGGACTCAAATCGGTGCTCGATGCAGTTCTTTACTCGCTTCCAACAACGGCTGAGATCCGGACTGAATGTGAGGTAAAACGCATTCTTGTGGAAGACGGCAGGGTAGTTGGTGTTGAGGCAGATGAGATGTACTATGCCGATATGGTGATCTACACTGGCTTTGCAAAGGATCTGCCATCTGTTATCGATAATCTTCCAAAGGCATACATAGATGACCTGAATGGAATCGTCCGGACCAAGAGCCTGACCATCTGGTTGGGTCTTGACAAGAGACTCCGCGAGTTCAACTACATTGGTTCTGAGGTATGGTTTAAGGATAATCCATACTGGGC
>JAUWHQ010000111.1 GCA_030605805.1 Methanosarcinales archaeon
ATTGACCAGGACTACTTTAACTTTCGGAAACGCTGCCCGATACTGAAAGGGTTATGAGATGCTTGAGCGGTATGAGGTGAAAGTCTCACGTACCGTTCTGAGATGAGGCGGGGCGGGTAACCGCCCCCTTCTTAATCGGCGTCCTCTGTGGTTTTCTGCAACCTTAAATCGAAAATATCAAAAAGTCTCCTGTGTTTTGGTCACTGCAACGCGAGATGTCAGAGACCCAAATTCACCTTCCGCATCATCCTATATGATGAGACAAGATGATGGTGCAAACAGTATTCAATATCTTACATTAACATAAATAAATTTAAATGGCAGAAGGGGGGGTTGGTAACCCCCCGGAAAGTACCTGGGCAAACCAAAAAATAAGAAACAGGGGCGTTATAACCCCTTATGCCCTGACCACGTCCCGCAGCCGGTCCCGATTGAACTCCTCATCCTCAAACGGACGCTTTCGCATCCTATGCGGGAGCACCAGCTCGGATGCCTCGATAATATCATCGACGATCACCTGATCTCGCCCCTCATAAGCGGCATTCGTCCGCGCTGTCCTGTCGATCATGATGTCGGCACGGTGTCCGTCCACCCGAAACTCGATGCAGATCCTTGCGATGGTGCGCAGCAGTTCGTGCGGCATCCTGACATTCGGCAGCAGACGCTGTGCCTGCACGATCTTTGACCGCAGGCGCTCCTGATCCGATGCATACGCCTGTTTGAACGCATCAGGGTCTCGCAGGAACTCGTCCTGTCTTGTAACGATCTCCACACGCTGCTCGATATCAGGAATGCCCTCAACCTCGACCTGCAGCGCGATCCGGTCAAGCAGCTGCGGGCGGAGTTCGCCCTCCTCAGGGTTCATGCTGCCGACGATGATGAACTGCGCCGGGTGGCTGATGCTGATGCCTTCACGCTCGACCGTGTTGATGCCCATGGCAGCGGCGTCCAGCAGCGCATCCACCACATAATCATCGAGCAGGTTAATCTCATCCACGTACAGGATGCCCCGGTTCGCCTCTGCGAGTATCCCGGGCTCAAATGACTGTAAACCGCTTTTTATCGCCTTTTCGATATCGAGACTCCCGACCACACGATCTTCGGTTGCGCCGACCGGCAGATCGATCACTCGCGTCATGCGGCGGTCGGTCGTGATCTTGCCGCTTTCGAGCCGATCAGTACATTCCCAACAGAATTTATCGGGATTTGCAGGGTCGCAATTGAATTTGCACCCTTGCACGAACTCAATCTCAGGAAGAACCTCTGTCAGTCCGCGCACAGCAGTCGATTTTGCGGTGCCTTTCTGACCGCGGATCAGCACGCCGCCGATCGACGGGTTGATCGCATTCAGGATCAGTGCGCGTTTCATCTGTTCCTGTCCGACGATCGCGGTGACCGGGTAAAGTATCCTGCGAGCCTTTGACTTTACCTTTGTCAGTTCACTCAGTTCTCTCTTTACCTCTTCGAGATTTTCAGGCGGTTTTTCCTTTATCACACCCGTTATCGTGGCGTTATCCCCCCCATTGCCGCTACTTCCGTTGCCCCCGTTGTTGCCATTACCTCCGTCATGCCCCCTGAGCTTCCAGATGTAATCTTTTATTTTTATAGTCGATGCCATAACTAAACCCCTCCGGTTACCGTATCAATCCGAACATTTCGACTCCATATTGCTTGATGACGATTGTCGATACCATGGTGAGCGCTAATAGAACCAGACCGAGCAGGAACATTGTAAATACGGTCTTTATGTGTGGACTGCGCCCTTTCCTGATCATGTAAAGCTCGATCAGCGTGATACTCGTTGTTATGAGAAAGACGATCGCAGATACCAGAAGGAGGACCGATGCTACGAGAACATACGTGATCTCCTCGGTGTACGCCTCCGCATACAGCAGTTCCAGAAGCCAGTCCTTGCCGTTTGTCTCGTATGCGGTGGTAAGGATCATCATCATGTACGCGATCTCTGCGATACCTATCAATGTGGAACATATTCCGGTCATCCCCATCGTGAACATGCCTCCGATGTCGGGCATATTCAAGTCAACTTGCCATTCGTCCATTCACTCCTCCCAATCTAATAATTGGCAGACATGCCATATAAGATTAATGCGCTTCTGGTCATCTGACATGAGGCAGCAGGAAGTACATGATGACGATCGCCAGCAGCAGCGCCGCCGAAATCGCACCGATGACTGCTGGCACGAGGTCTGTGACGAGTGTCAGGACTGTGAAGACGAGCATCAGCGCGCCGATCGCTTTCATCGCCGCTGGCATCGGTATGTGCGTTGCCAGCCTGTACTTCTCCGGATTGCCTGGAATCCCGAGGCTTGGATCGACCTCGATCGCATGAACTGCATCAGCGACCAGATCGACATCAAA
>JAUWHQ010000071.1 GCA_030605805.1 Methanosarcinales archaeon
TGGCTGCGGTGGTCGTGGCGGTGCTTGCGGCAGGCGTGGTGTCGGGCGCTGGCGAGACATGGGATGTGCATCCGGGTGATTCGATCAGAGGATGCGACCTGCGGCGCAGGGGCGGGGGATATGATTTACGTGCATGCCGGGGACGAATGCCTGGGAATGTAGATGTGGATATACTTCGCACCGCCACAAATTGAGCTTTTTTGATGGTCGGTCGGATGACAACAACACGAAAGACGTGAAGATGGAGGTTCACAACACTCTTCGCGTCTCTCTCGCCACTTAGCGTCTTCGCGTTAAATTGATAACGCAAAGGCGCGAGGACGCAAAGAACAAAAGTCCCCATGTTGGCGATCATGTTGTGTGGGCATTGGTTGCTCTCGTATTCACGGTCAGATCGGTCATACAAAAAGCGCAGTTTATGCCGGTGCCGGGTATAACACCCGAGATGGTGGAGGAAACGAATATCGAAATCGCAAGAAGACGCGCAGGCAGACACGGGTCACCTCTGAAGAATATCGTTGATGCGACCTGTCCTATATGCGGCTCACAGTCAGTGAGTTTTGCAAATGATCTCGTATTTGAAGTGGTGCTGACTGGCGAACGAATCGTGATTCCGAATCTGACAGGGCTTCGATGCTCAAACTGCGGAGATTTTGCAGATCCTGTCACTGCAATTTTCCTGAATCCCACAAGTTACCGCTACCGCGTCGACACGATCTTCACCACATCTCCGTCCTCAAGCGCTCTGCCCATCCGCATCTTCCGTCTGGCATCAACCGCGTGCAGAAAACCATTCCCGATGTCGGTGTGCACCTGATACGCAAGATCGTGCGCTGTGCTGCCCCGCCTCATCAGAAAAGCATCAGGAAGGACGTTTCCTTTCTTGTCTGCGAATTTCGACTCATCTTCGACCGGATATGCCACGATCTGATCAAGAAGATCGAAGACTGCCGCATTGATGCACCGTTGTATGCCGGTTCCCCCCATCCTCTCGACCATATCCCGGATCTTATCAAGAGCCCGGATTTGCGCATCAGTGAGGTCTTTTGAGACGATCTCGAAGCTTGAATCGCCGGGTATGTACGAGATCGCGCCGCTCCGGTCTGCCATGCGCAGCGCAAGTTCTGCTTCGGCGGATGTCGGAATCACGGTGTAATCGAGGTCGCACAACCTCCGGATGTTCTCTTCGGGTGCGATGTCAGCCTTGTTTGCTGCAATGATCATTGGCTTGCTCTCTCTGCGGAGCAGGTCTGCAAAGTCCTGCACATCCGAATCCTCCCATTTATGCAGGGGCTTTGCGCAGGTCTCGCTGAAGTGGAAGAGGGCTGTTTTTGCCTGCGGGATGCTCACACCTGTGCCGGCAAGCTGGTCCGCGATCACAACCTCCGCTTTCAGGCTTTCTGCGTGTATCTTCTTTGATAGCCGGTTCCAGTTCCGGCTGAGTATCGAAGACATCCACATTGTGAACTCGCGCTCAAGAAACTCGATATCCCCGACCGGATCGTGCTCGCCGATCTTCACAGGGTTGCCCTCGATATCGGTTCCACCCGAGGCATCGACTACGTGGATGATCGCCTGCGCCTGACGCAGGTTATCGAGGAATGCATTACCAAGCCCCCGTCCCTTGTATGCATCAGGCACGAGACCCGCGACATCGATTAGCTCGATTGGCACGAACCGGATGCCATTTCGGCAATTTGTGCATTTGGCATCAAGGTCGGTGCACGGGCAGCCGGTGCGCACATAGCCGATTCCATGATTGGCGTCAATGGTAGTGAATGGATAATTTGCAATTTCGACATCCGCAAGCGTCGCAGATTTGAAGAAAGTCGATTTCCCGGAGTTCGGTTTTCCTGCAAGCGCTATCGACATCGACATGGCGGTATGTTGTCTGGCTCCGGATAAATAACTTGCGTTGCTGACAGAGACTTTTCAATTTATTCCGGCAGTTGAGACGATGGTGCACGCATCGGTTTTCGTTGTGGTAAATCGGTATTATCATCATGATCCATCTTCAGTTTGGCACCTTGATTTCCGATTACCCCTATAAAATAGCGAAGAGCCTTAAAAAGCCTCTAAATTCACAATCGATCTTTCAGATCAGTCTTGCCCCTCCAAAATCAATTTTACTTCTTCCCACGCTGCCAAACTCGGAAAGAACCGGCTCGATCGTGTCGATTACGCCGCTGGCATCGCCTGCACCAAGCCGGTCAGAGCGATCGATTGCAAAGACCGCATCGCCGAGCATCGCCTGACTCGCCATGCCGCCTGCCGCCTCGACCGCCTGTACCGCGTCAGAGACGGCATCGCTCATCAGCCCGGTTTCAACGGCGAACCGCTTCGACTGCCGCATAAAATTCTCAAACGTCGGTTTCTTCAATAATTCGCGCAACGAATCCATCCCAGCGGGATTGATCCGGTTAGCGGTGCTTCTGTCTTCGAGCAGTTCCTTTGTCGAGATCTTATCGAAGACAACCCAGAATACGTCCTTTTCATCCGTGTATATCCGGTCGAGCCGCGCTGATGCACCTGGCGTGCGCCTGATGACAACGCCGCCGAGCGACTGCGCCACAACATCGCCAAGCCCGGTTCCGTTCTCGACTTCTGCGATGTGAGCGACCCGGGTCAGTTGACCGGCTGTCAGATTGAGCGACAGGGCGCGATTGAGCGCAATCGCCGCGCCGAGTGCATACGCACCGCTCGCCCCGAAGCCGGCTCCAATTGGAATATCGGATCTGCTCCGGACCAGGCACGAGCGCGAGGTCAGTCTCGAGACCACGGACTGCACGACAGGGACATTGCATGACATAGTGTCAGGACCGGGCGCGATGGCGCTGGTGAGGACACCTGATCCCAGTGTCACCCCACAACCGAGCGAGCCCATCAGAGCCGGGTTCTCGTGCTCGCAGATCACAAAGAAACCTGTGATGTGGGCGGGTGCAAACGCGCTTACGGACCCGGATCCCGATCCGGATCCAGACCCGGGATTGTGCATGGACATGATCTATTTATGCAAGTATGCATGAAACAGGAGCATAAGGCTTCTTGTCGCCCTGCCGGTTGGACTTGCGCTGCACCCGTATATGCCACGCGATTCGGGCGAGCAATTGTTTTTCACCCGTGTTGTCCGGCGCGCGGGTATATTTCAACGAAATAATCACTCAAAACAATCGACCAAAAAGTTTATATTAAATATGGACTATATGATCTACCGGTATGACACTCCTCATTCAAAGTAAACGGGAGACGACAAAGTTCCAGATTCTCGTGGAGATCGCAGCGCACCAGCCGAATGTGCGCCAGAGCGAGATTGCGCACACGCTCGGGGTTACGCCGCAGGCAGTCTCTGAATACCTCAAGGAACTGGTAAATCAGGGTTTCGTGTACAGCGACGGGCGCGTCAGGTACAAGGTGACTGCAAAAGGGATCGAATGGATAACCGAGAACGCGCTTGCACTCAAACGGTATACCGGGTTCATACTTGATGAGGTTGTCAGCCAGGTTGCGGTCTGGACTGCGATCGCAGATGAACCGTTGCAGGCAGGCACCAGTGTCTTTCTATATATGCGCGACGGACTGCTGTACGCATCCACGACGCACGAAGCGAGCGCAACAGGCAATGTCATCGCTGATGTGCCAAAAGGAAAGGATGTGGGCGTTGCCAATATGAGAGGGATCATCGAGCTTCCGGCTGTGAAAATCACGATCGGGAAGGTGCCAAAGGTCCATCGCGGAGGTTCTGCTGCCGTCAATTACTCGCTGCTCAAAAAACTTGTAAAGGACAGTAGTTTGATCGTTGCGATTGGGGTGGAGGCGTTAATATCTCTTAAAAATATCGGAATCGATGCAGACGTCATGTTCGGTGCAAAGGAGGCGGTGATTGAAGCTGCGTGGCATGGCATGTCACCTTTTGTGGTTTCAGTGGACGATGAACTGCCTTCGCTGCTCAGACGACTGGATGCCGAGGGCTTGGAATATGAGTTGCACGAACTGAAGATGAGTTAAAGTGCACGACCCCTCATCTCCTGTGTCCGAGCGGGCAGAACCCGTTAAAGGGGCATATCCCACTGAACGGACAGAAGCCGGGTCGGTTCTTGTCTCTCCCAAATATTATTGCTCCGATTATGAGAACGCCTGCCGTGATCACAATGATCCCGGTCCACGGTACATCGAACCAGAGCATACCGTTCATCTCCAGTAACCAGACGACACCTGCAATCACCAGCATACCCGCCGTGAATACTGGAAATCCAAATTTTTCAGACATGATTTGATAGTTGTGCCCTTCTACACCTTCGGGATATAAGATGTACCAACCGGTTTTGTGGCGTCCCGACATCACCCTGATTATTGTAATGCGCAGCCCCCCTGTGAGGGGAGTACTGCGCTCCCACGCGAACGGACTTTTAATAATGGTTGTGGTGGTTATGACATAATACTAATTCCTTATATATCTATCGGTTGGGGAATCGATAACGTCCCATCATACAGTTGATATATGCATGACATACGACGGTGTTTTCGCAGGAAACAAAAAACACGGTTTCCTACGATCACAAGATATCAGACGATCGAATAGCCATCATCTGCAAATTGCGGGTAGATTCGATGACGCTTCGCAATGCTTTCACATTCGAGAAAAACACAAGTAAGAGCCACTGGCGACAAGTGTCTTAATAATTTAGCGATCAGACATAACATTTAGACAATCTCGTATCAACCTTCTCTCTCGTAAACGTATCAGTCGCACAACCCGATTTTTCCAGTGTGATGAATACTCGCAAGTACTCCCACGCGGCATACTTTTTCTCTTCACTCTTCGCCTGAATACGTCCCGTGGAATGACTTATCCCGCGTGAGTGCATGAGGCTGTCCGCAATTAAATTGCCGCAACACCATTATATAAAAGTTAAAAAAGACAGATACGATTTAGTAGAGGTCATGAAACAGGTCAAAAGTGTACGCTCTCGTGATTAATTCGATGAAAACGATGGTCACGATAGATGCGACCATCGAATAAGGAATATGATGGATCAGAACCGATCCATCAATTCTCAAGTACGATCTCTATGTTGACGTTGTTCGGGACGTTGATGCGCATCAACTGCCTGAGCGCGCGTTCATCTGCGGCAAGATCGATCAGCCGTTTGTGCACCCGCATCTCCCAGTGATCCCATGTCTCAGTCCCTTCGCCGTCAGGGCTTTTCCGGATCGGGACCACCAGTCTCTGGGTTGGCAGTGGGATCGGACCGGCGATACTGATGCCGGTTCGTTCAGCGATTCCCTTGACCTGCCTACAGACGGTATCCAGTTCTACCGGATTCGTACCAGATAACCGTATTCGAGCTTTCTGAACCATTTTAGCACCGATAAAAAAGAAAGAAGAGGGGCTATTTCTCCTTTACGCTGATACACATACCAGCGGCAATGGTCTGCCCCATATCGCGTATAGCGAATCTGCCAAGCTGCGGGATCTTCTTGACTTCCTCGATGACCATCGGTCTCGTTGGTTTGATCGTGACGATCGCCGCATCGCCCGCCTTGATAAATGCCGGATTCTCCTCAAGAACGTCCCCTGTCCGCGGATCAAGCTTCTTGTCAAGCGATATGAACATACATGCGGTCTGAGTGGTGTGGCAGTGGAATACAGGCGTGTACCCGACAGATATCGCTGACGGATGCTGGAGTACCACGATCTGCGCGGTGAACTCGTCAGCGACCGTTGGCGGATTGTTAGCAGGTCCACACACATCACCCCGCCTCACATCCTTCTTACCAACACCTCGCACATTAAATCCGATGTTGTCGCCAGGAATTGCTTCAGGGATTGATTCGTGATGCATCTCGATGGTTTTTACCTCGCCGCCAACGCCGCTTGGCATGAATACGACGTTGTCACCCGGTTTCATGATTCCGGTCTCGACACGCCCGACCGGCACGGTGCCGATACCTGAGATCGTGTATGCATCCTGAATAGGGATGCGCATCGGCAGGGTTGTTGGTTTTTCAGGCTCCGTGAATTGATCAAGAGCCTCAAGAAGGGTTGGTCCCTTGTACCACGGCGTGTCCTTGCTCTTTTCGGATACGTTTGCACCGAAGAGTGCGGATGTCGGTATGAAGTTCATGTCGCTCGGGTTGAATCCGACCATTTTGAGCAGAGTACTGACATCATCCTTGACCTCATTGAACCGCCCCTCGCTGTAATCGACAGAATCCATCTTGTTGATCGCAAGGATCAGCTGGTTGATTCCGAGCGTTCTTGACAGGAATACGTGCTCCTTGGTCTGCTCCATGACCCCGTCCTTCGCATCGACGGTAAGCACCGCGGCGTCTGCCTGAGAAGCGCCGGTGATCATGTTCTTGACAAAGTCCCTGTGTCCCGGACAGTCCACGATGGTGTAATAGTATTTATCGGTATCGAATCGTTTGTGTGCGATATCAATGGTGATGCCCCGCTCTCGCTCTTCCTTCAAGGAATCCATAACCCATGCGAAGGCGAATGATCCTTTGCCCTTCGCTTCCGCTTCTGTTTTGTACTTCTCGATGATATGCGCCGGTACAGTACCGGTCTCGTACAGCAGCCGTCCGACGAGTGTCGATTTTCCGTGATCGATATGTCCTATGACCGCCAGATTCATGTGTGGCTTTTCTTTTGCCATGTTTATCCTCCTGCTTGGTTTGTGTATCTTTACTGGTGTCGATATTAAAGGTTTTCACCATGCTCCGATCGGGATTTGAACCCGAGTCACGGGATTGAGAGCCCCGCATGATTGGCCGAGCTACACTATCGGAGCGTATGAAGCCATGCCCATCCTCTCTCTACCAGTGCCATATTAACCTTTCGAAAGATCGAGAGATCGAAAGATATATATCGAACAGAACCCTCATGGACACGCAGGTGAACTAATGTTGCGAATACCGTGGAAACGCAAACAGGGAAGCAAGAGTTACGCGTACTTGTGCGCAAGAGTGCGTGCGATGAAGAGCAAATTGCTGCCAAAGGAGGATTATCCAAGGCTGATGAACATGGAGGTTGCAGAGATCACCAGGTTCATCGAGGATTCCGAATATAAAGCGGATGTTGACGAGCTTGCGCAGAAATATGACGGTGCAAACCTGACAGAACACGCTCTGAATCAGAATCTTGCATTAACGTATCGAAAACTGCTCAACATATCGGCAGGGGAGGCGCACAGCATGATCTCCAGTTATTTTATGCGGTGGGATATCTGGAATATCAAAGCCATTCTCCGGGGGAAGCGATACGGTGCGTCCGATGATGAGATACTCGAATCCGTGGTCTCTGCCGGGCAGTTTGGGTACCATGACCTGATCACACTTGTACAGAAGGACACTCCGGAAATTGTCGGGATTCTGGAGCAGAATTATCCGCTTACTGACTATTCCGAAGACCGACTGGATCACTTTGAGAATGTGCTGGACAAATACTATTACGAGAGGCTGACCGGGATCGAGGCGGTGCGCAATCCAAAGTCGAAGAGCCACAGGTTGTTTTCAGAGATGATCAGGACGGAGATCGACATAATAAATCTGAAAACACTGTTTCGGTCTGCGAAGGCGGGGATTAGCAGAGAACAGATCATCGGGATGCTGATCCCGGGCGGGCTGAAGTTGAACGTGATTGCGCTAAAAAAGCTGGCGGGCATCCCGTTTGGTGAATTTGTCACGTCGCTTAAGGATTATTCGTACTGGGAGCCCATTTCCGGTATCGCGACCGAAGATATGGAATCGTTGATCAGCGTGGAGATCGGGCTGGACAAATACGGGCTCGAATATGCTACGCAGACATCGCATTACTACCCGCTCTCGATTGTGCCGATTATGGACTATATCCTCAGCAAGAAGAACGAGGTTGATAATATCCGGATGATCGTGCGTGGCAAGGAAGTCGGGCTTCCTGATGACGTGATCCGGAGCAAACTGGTGCTGTGAGTGCGGTTGTTGCGGATATATCCCGATTCATCTTGATTCTACGGGAATTCGGATATCTCAACCGGGCTACTCTGGCAGGTGCGGGAACTGGTAACGGAATGAAACAGCTAAAACCGTACATCAAACTGCTTCGCCCCGAGATCGCTGCGATGGATCTCGCGCTTCCCGCGTCAAGTGCTCTTCTTGCCAGTTATCTGCTAACAGGCGCTCTTCCGCCGATTTTTCCTTTCGTGCTGGCTGTCATCGGCGGATACTGCGCGATCGCCAGCACTTACGTCTTCAATGATTGCTGCGACATCGACATCGACCAGATAAACCTGCCTGATCGACCGCTCGTTGCAAGCGGCGTCACGAAGAATCAGGCGCTTCTCTATGCATTGCTTCTCTTTTTGATCGCAGCAGCCGTTGCACTGTACTTAAATCCGGAATCACTCGTGGTGCTGGTCGTTGCGACACTTGCAATCAGCGTATACTCAGCAACCGCAAAACGCGCCACATTCTTAAGTTTTCTGCCGGTTGGGTTTGCGTACGGGCTCGTTCCGATCGGGGTATGGCTTGCATTCGATCCGGCTGGCGTGCTACATATTGGTGCCGTGCACTCGTACGCAAGCGATCCTGCCGGCGTGGTGCTGCCGCTCCCGGCAATCCTCTTTGGCGCGATGATCTGTATCACCGACTGGGGGTTCACGCTATCAGGCGTGGCAAGGGACGTCGAGGGTGATCGGCTCCGGGGCGCACCCACGTTCCCTGTGACTTTTGGCGTGCCCGCGACGTCGAGATTCGTGATGGTATGCTGGACATGCGGTGTCGCACTCTCGCTTGCCATCGGATACACCGCACACCTCGGGCTGATATTTTTCGCGGGTGCGGTTTTTGGTGGATGCTGGATGCTTTTGCAGGCAGCCGATTTTGTGCGAAACCCGATGCCAGAGCGTGGCGGGCGATTGTTTTTGCAGGCGTCATCGTACCGGGCTGTGATCTTCGGCTCGATGATCGCAAACATCGTGGTGCTGAGCACGGTCGGATGTGGGTCCTGGTTCTGATCAATCCATATATCAGATATTTCAAACCCAAGTTTCCCACCCAAAAATCAAAACCGCCATCGTACGGCAGCATGCCTCTAAAATTTCTGCTATTTCTTGGTCGTAGCCTTCTTCATTTAATTCCCATCGACTTTAGATGCCCCCTCCTTGCAACATTCTCGCTTT
>JAUWHQ010000063.1 GCA_030605805.1 Methanosarcinales archaeon
GTAGAAGGATCTTTTACCGATGTGTGGGTAATGTCCGCTAAATATAAAAAGAACAACGAATTGGCTACGGACATACAAGCAACCAGGGAAAAGATCAGCAATCTGGCTGACAGATCCCATACCTCTGTATTGGATCTGCTAGATAGAGCTGATGTAATGCCTTCAACTGAAGCGTATGTGATACACCGAAACATGAATACCTTATCCTCAGATTATGACCAAGAAGCTGAAGTTAGTTACAAAAATCTCGTGGATGATCTAAGAGATTGTTTAGGTAAAGAAATCGGTGTTGTCAGGGCTTGCACCCATTCCGCCGTAGTACCAGGTCACGACATCGCCATCGTTCAACTCGAATTTGTTTCCGCCGACCATCGGCATCGGATCGTCCGGATAGTTCACCCAGTAGCACCAGCCATCATATATGACCGGGTCGTTCTCCCTACCAGCGATCGACGTCACCGATAGCGATCCATAACTCTCATACCGCGAGTCGCTGATCGTGTAGTTGAATCCACCCTCTTCAGCAGATCTTATGAGTGCAGCGAGCGCGCATGTCCGGTTGATTGTATATTCCTTGCCGCTGTCGTCTGCTGTGACGTTGAACGTGCCAGAACCAAGCGTTACGTCTCCGCGCCAGATGGTGGTTGGACCAAATGCATACACCCTCCCGCCGCCTACGGTAAAGACCATACCACCAGCAACAGCCGGCGATGCGCCGCCTTCAGGATAGCTCCACACGATCTCGCCCGTGCTCGCATTGAGCGCATACGTGCCCTCGAAATCCATGCTGTTCGGTTTCGGTCTTCCTGCAAAGACCATACCACCAGCATACGCGGGAGAGCATTTCCAGTCACCGATCTCATCTGCTACCGTGGTATTCCATAGTAGGTCACCTGTCGATGCATCAAAGCAGTATGTCAAAAGATCTGTGAACTTGTTATCCGGACCCCCATAACCTCCTGAGATGTACAGTCTTCCATCTGCCAGTGCAGGTGTGGAATCGGATCGCTGGACGGTTTTATTCCATTTGACTGTTCCGTTTTCCGAGTACAGCGCATAAAGTGCGCCATCGCCATAGAAATTGTATTCTGTGAAATATACCACCCCGTCTCCGATGGTTACAGACCCGCAGAATGAGTTATCTGTGGTAACGTTCCAGATCTCGTCTCCTGTTGTCATATTCACGCAGTATGCAACTCCGCCCTCTTCACAGACACCGCCATAACTGCCAAAGAATGCCCGATCGTCCGCAACCGATACCGCGGGAGTCGATTGAGCATTCCCGTCCACTGTTACATTCCATATCTCGGTGCCGTCTGCAACGTTTAGACAATAATAGTGGCTGCCGTCCCAGTCGCTTGTGAAGACCATGCCTCCGGAAACGGCGCATCCGCCATTGACCGCGCCCTTTCCGGTCGGGGGCGTAAACGTCCAGATCAGAGACCCGTCTGCTGCATCAAAGCAGCAGGTCTCTTTCGCGGAGAGAAAGACACGCCCGCCGTGATACGCGGGAGTGACCCACGATCCGCAGACATCCGGGATTTTATTGACCGAGACGTTCCAGAGAACCGCTCCTGTGTATTCGTCCAGACTGACAAGATAATCCCCGCAATAGACAAACACCTGCCCATCTGCAATCGTTACAGATGATGCGACATGTGCGCCGATATCATCACTGATCCATGCCGTATGATTTGTGTCAGGTGCGTCTGATGTTGAGTATCCTGTGTGTTTCACATCGCAGTGGAACTGCGTCCAGTCCGATGCAGATGCTATTGGTATGGTGAGTACAAGCGTCACCATTACAAGTATCGCTGCTAATGTTTTCGTGTTCATAAGTTCTGCCTCCATATCAGTTGAGTAATGTCCATGATAACTGCCTTTGCATCATGTAAATTGTCTTACTTAAAAGTTTCTGAACTTTCGAACATCCGCCCCAACACCTAATACAAGATACTTTAAAGTAGTCTACTATGGAGTATCCAGAGTTCGTAATCGACCTGAAAGACCTTGAAAAATCATTTACTGTATAATCATCAGCGCATCAAGCGACGTCACCTTGCCATCACCATTCATATCGCCCACCCCGGCAGCAGGAACCGCCCCAACTGCCATCTGAAGCGCAATCACCGCGTCCGCCGCCGTAACCACTCCATCGCCATTGAGATCACCTCTTCCAGGTGCCTGACCGATGCAATAGACGTACCCGCCGCCGGTCCCAAAATACACAAATCCATCAGAGATCACAGCCCCCTGCAGGATATATCCGTCGTCCGGTGGATTGTACTCCCATGCAAGCGCTGCAAACGTCCCGCAGTCCTGCAGGCAGTAGAGCGAACCATCACCCATCGCTGTCGTGAAATAGATGTATACGCCATCATCGCCGATCAAGAGGGCAGGCGAGGATTTTACGCCTTTTGGCACGGTATACTTCCAGATCAAGTCGCCGTTTGAATCGTTCAGGCAGGTGAGGTTTCCTGCCGGGTGCTCGTGTCCGCCCTGACCAACGTAGACCCGCCCGTCATGGATCACAGGCGTTGACGTCGAAAAACCGATAAGAGAACTCCAGCCGCAATCGACGAACCGCCCGTCCTCGAACCCGGCCTTCCACACGTATCCGGTCGCCTGCGATCTTTCAGATGTTGTATATACATATCCATCGCGGTATGACACGGACGCACGGATGCGCCCGAGATCGGAACGGCTGAACGAAAGACCGGATTTCAGATCGATTTCGTCTCTTAGAGTTCCGTTCTCAAGGTAAACGCTTATCATCCTGCCTTCATGCACAGGGTACACAAGGTAGTTCTCTACGACCGATGCACCGCACCACAGGAACCCTGCTGTGTCATCGGTTGCGTGTTTCCAGAGTTCGCTTCCGGAATCGTCGTAGCAGTAGTAATATTTTGTTGCAACGCCGCCGGATAACCCTTCTCCCGCGTAGATTCTGTGATCGTGGTAAGTTACCGGACATTCGAAGTTCCTGTCGGTCACATGCACCTTCCAGAGTTGCTCACCTGTTGCTGCGTCGAATGCATACATATCGCCGATGTTCGATGCGACAAATATCTTTCCGTTCCCATACGCGGGAGTCGATGACTGAAACCCGACAGAAGTCTCATTGCGCCATATCAGAGCGCCGTCTGTCTTGTTGAATGCCTGTAATGTACCGTTCGCATCATACACATACACAAGATCTCCCGCGATGATCGGGGGCACGTCAATTCCATTTCCAAGATCATTTCTGTGTGTGAACGCGCTCCACACGAGCTCGGGATCGCTTCTCGGTGCAGCGTCTGATGTGACTCCGGTGTTCAGGGAGTCCTTCTGGAACTGGTGCCAGTCCACGGCTGACGATAGTGGAGGGGTGAACGCAAGCGCTACCAGCGCAAGTATTGTTACCGCCAGTCTCTTCGTGTTCATGAGTTGTGCCTCCATGTTGTTTGGTTTATATTCATGCTATCTTTTTTTTACATCCATGTAAATTGTTCAGACTTAAATGTTTTTGTGTTGGCAGTACCTCCGAACCCACACATAGTAAACCCACAACAAGACTGCTCAAGTTGAACCTTCGCCTAATCTCTTCTCCCAATCCTCATCCATCGATGTTCGGTTATGTAGCAGTCAGTTGGATGCACAACACCGCGAAAACACAAAGACGATGTTTATCCAACTTCTTGGTGAATTGTGCCCGTATGGGCATCGCTCCCTCTTGTGTTCATAGTCAGATTGGCAATTACATCTACAACCATTTCCGTAAACTTAAGGATATTAAAATTAAAGATATAACAAACTAATCCACACATTTTTTAATCATAAGCCACCCAAACCGTTCTACAACTTTTCATATTCGATAGAAGAGATGCATAATTATACATTCGGAAATCACAAAATACTTCAAATGTGGATATATCGCTTTCATCCAATGTTTTACGGCATTGCTTACGCTGCCCGCACG
>JAUWHQ010000073.1 GCA_030605805.1 Methanosarcinales archaeon
GGCTGGCGGGTGCGTGATGGGTGTTCGATGCGGCGGAGGGGCTTGGCTTTATATGAACCACCAACCCATGAGCAGAAGAGAAATATATGAACACGACGAAAGATTACATATCATGCTCAGAGACTTCCCAAAAGACCTCGCACTCGTGATCCTCCTCACGCTTTCATGCATGCCGTTTGTGCTGACCCCTCACTTGAACGAAACGCCGGTGCGGGTGGTGCTCGGTCTTTTGCTGGTGCTCTTCCTGCCCGGATACTCGCTGATCGCGGCGCTGTTCCCGGGAAGGGATGATCTGGATGGGATCGAACGGATTGCGCTCAGTTTTGGTTTGAGTATCGCAGTCGTGCCGCTGCTCGGACTGGCACTCAATTACACGCCGTTTGGGATCCGGCTGGTGCCGATACTTATCGTTCTCTCGGTCTTCATGGTCTTGCTTGCTGTGGTCGCGTGTGTGCGGAGGCAGGGGCTTCTGGAAGCAGATAGATTTGCACTCGAGACCGGGTGGCTTGCATGAAAATCGCCATCCCAAAGAACCTGGCCGAGATAAAACACCACCTCCGCGACCCGCTCTTCAGAAACTTGTATTTCCTGATGGCGAACAGAATAACCGGCGCTGGCGCTGGCTTCATCTTCTGGCTGATCGTAGCACGCTGCTACACTCCGCACGAGGTTGGTCTGGCGAATGCGATGATCTCTGCAATGAACCTGCTTGTCCTGTTTTCAGCGCTTGGTTTTGGTTTTGGAACGATCGCTTATCTCCCGAACGAAAAAGTTGTAGACTATAAAATTTTAAATAAAAAAAGGATACGATGTAATGAAGAATATTTTTTGCGCCGGAGGTTGTGAGAACTATGATGTTCAAAGACATGTTTGGCAGAACGATTGAACTCTCTCCTGAGTGTTGGACACACATTTTAGAAACACATCCTGAGATTAGAGGGAGCACAGATATGATAAACGAGACTTTAAAAAGCCCTGGTATTGTTAAACGAAGTGTATACGCTTCGAATGTATTACTATTTTATAAATATTATAGACATATCTATAATGGTAAGTATATCTGTGTAGTAATTAAAATATTGGATGAGGGTTGTTTTATCAGCACAGCCTATATAACAGATAAGATCAAAAGAGGTGAAATGGTATGGAAGAAAAGCTAAGGATGTTCTTTGACAAGAAAGGTGATGTTCTGGATATCTCATTAGGAGAACCGAGAGAGGCGATATCCAAAGAGATTGGCGATGACATTCTGATGAGAATTGACCCGGAAACGAGCGAGGTACTGGGTTTCACGATATTGAACTTTGAAAAAAGATTCGAACGCACAAAGGTTGAAATTTTCCAATTGACTGCGAAACTCGCTCAAGCAAAGATTAAAATCTGAGTGAAAATTACTGGTTGCGGAGTATCCCAACACCGTTCGAATCTTATAGGTCAGCCATATTTACGAAAACGATTGACAACATGACCATTACCAGCCCAAAGAACCGGACCGATCGCATCCCCGGCGACCTTGCACTCGTGATCCTCCTCACGCTTTCATGTATGCTGTTTGTGCTGATCCCCCCGCTGAACGAAACGCCGGTGCGGGTGGTGCTTGGTCTTTTGCTGGTGCTCTTCCTGCCCGGATATTCATTGATCGCGGCGCTGTTCCCGGGAAGGGATGATCTGGACGGAATAGAGTGGATTGCGCTCAGGTTTCAGGGCTCGAGTATCGCAGTTGTGCCGCTGCTCGGGCTGGCACTCAATTATACGCCGTTCGGGATCCGGCTGGTGCCGATACTTGTTGCGCTCTCGGCGTTCACTGTATCGCTTGCTGTGGTCGCGTGTGTGCGGAGGCAGGGGCTTCCAGAAGGGGATCGGTTTGTGGTCGGGGTTTGGGGCAGGAGGGGTTGGTCTGGCGTGAGTGAATCTGGTGTGGATTCTCTGGTTATGGACTTTTATTACATGCAGAAGAGGAGAGTTGGGTGGGCGTGGTGGGTGGAAAGTACGGATATCACTGGATTTTTAGACAGTGCCGGTGTGCTGGCTTGAAATTGGATAAGAACCCCTTTATCGACCAAGACTACTTTAACTTTCGGAACCGCTGCCCGATACTGAAAGGGTTATGAGATGCTTGAGCGGTATGAGGGGAAACTCTCACGTACCGTTCTTAGACGAGGGGGAGCGAGTAATCGTTTCCTCCTTAGTCTACGCTCTCCGCGGTGATAAATCACTGGATTTTTAGACAGTGCCCATGGATACGACCATCCCCCGGATCGTGCACTTGATTTGATGGATCTCGATGAGCAGATTCGGGAGTTTAAGCGGGCAAAGGATGTGATCGAGGGCACCACCGGTAGAAACTGTGAGGCGACTGTCACATAACCTAAATAAACCAGTAGTTATACGGTATGTAACATGTCTAAAATAATCAGCTTTACACCACCCCCTCACATAGCAAAAGAATTGGATGCGATTTCTGAATTGGGATTATACAAAGACAAAAATGATTTCATAACAGATGCAATCAATACACTGCTCTCAGCTCACAGGGAACTACGGATAGCGATAGCATGCAAACTCTATGAAAACGAAGAGATTTCGCTTGGCAGGGCTGCAGAGATTGTCGGTACAAGTATCGAAGATATGAAAAAGATCATTTCAGATCATGGGATAAAACTTGTGATTGGAACATCGATACCAAAGGAAAAAGATCGTGCGCGTACCGTGTTACGTATGCTTCGGAGCAGTTAAATGCGTATTGTTGCCGATACTGACTTTTTGAGTGCATTTTTTAAAATCGGTTGTATTGATCTTATTTATGAGGCGCTTGCTGCAGACAAGATATATATAACGCAGGCAGTCTTTGACGAACTTGCAAAGGCACCATTTTCTATGATTTTGTTTGGAAAGTAGAGAGAATAGAACTCGTATCCGTAGATAAAATATCACGGGACATCCAATCCGCGATGCTCGGCAAAGGAGAATCAGAGTCAATTTCGTATGCTTTGAAGACAAATTCAATTCTTCTTTCCAACGATAAAAAAGCAGGGGAGTTTGCAGAGGATTTAGGCGTCAATGTGTTGGATATTGTATCATTTTTGCTTCTTTGCAGGGATATTGGTATACTTGGCGCGAACGATATCGAACACGTTATCAACATGTTGGAAAAACATGATTATATGGGATTCAGCCAAGAACAGAAAAGGTTATTGATGGAAGAGTGAATTAAAGGAATTAAAATTAGTATCATTGTTGCAGAGACTGTATGGATAAATTATATTCAATAGTTTATGAGATTTTGGACAGGATTTTATCAAGATTACACCGAAGATGATCATCTCTTATGATATGTAACAAAATGGCGATCTCATGTATTTCCTCATGACAAACGACGTGGAGAGCTTCTCGATTCCGCTGAACCGGCTGGATCCCGACACCGCAAGAGAGGTCTGTGAGGTCGGGCTCCCCCGCCTGCTTGACGTTTACGCAAGACATGACATACGGTGCACATTCTATTTCACAGGGAGGATGGTGGAGATGGTACCGGAGGCGGTAGAACTGGTGCTTGATCACGGGCATGAGATCGGATGCCATGGATATGACCATTCCCCGGATCGCGCTTTTGACCTGATGGATCTTGATGAACAGATACTGGAGTTGAAGCGGGCAAAGGACGTGATTGAGGCTATCGCAGGGAGAATTTATGATTTCAGGGCGCCTGCACTTCGGATCAATGAATACACCATCCGCGCGCTGGAAGAGACCGGATTTACAACCGACAGTTCGATCGCATCCCAGCGATTCGATGGTCCGCTCACATTTGGCTCAAAACGGAAGTTGAAGTGGCTGGTTGCGCCGCGGTTGCCGTACCATCCTTCTTATGATTCGGTTGTCAAAAAAGGCGGGTCGAAGGTGCTTGAGATTCCGATATCCGCGTTTGTTTCCCCATATATCGGAACGGTGATGCGGGTAAGCCCTCCGGTGCTAAAACTCATCGAGAAGATCGTCTTCTTTGAATCGTCAAAGACTCGGAAGCCTGTTGTCTTCCTGTTCCATCCGAACGAGTGTCTTGATGCAAAGCCCGGTGCGATATCTGCGAGGCGGGCAGGTAATGTGGTTGAGTACATATTTGCAGATGTCATCAGACAGCGGCTCAAGGTCCGGAATCTTGGGGTGCGGGCTGCGGAACTGCTGGAGGGGGTTATTATGCGCGCGAAAAGCGCGGGGGCAGAGTTCATGACGGTTGGAGAGTACGGGCGGACGGTGGAACGATGAGCGCCGATGACCACTGTTTGTATTTTTCAACAACCACATTCTATCCGACAGCGATGATTCTGAGGCATGTAACATGATATCGCAATGAAATGCATCTCGCCGTTAGCCAATGCAGTGGCATGTCTTC
>JAUWHQ010000066.1 GCA_030605805.1 Methanosarcinales archaeon
TGATACCGCTTGCGGCTGCGTTTTATCTCGGCGTGATGCGTCCGAACCTCGCATCGGTTGAGATCTGTATCATCACGATCGCTGTAATATATATTATGACAACCTTCAGGGATGGCGTAGGGCTCGTTCTCCCGGGTTACAGCGGGGTCGTGCCGCTTGCGCTTTCGATCTTGCTTGCGCCGGGTGATGTTGCTGCTGCGACGTTTACGGCTGGCGTGTGCGGCATCCTGATCGGACTTTGCGCAGCGTTAAGCAGCATCAACACCGAACAGCAGGGAAGCCCGATGATCAGCCTCGGCGGCGCAGGCAGCTTTCAGGCGATCTATGTGACGATGGTTCTTGCGGCGCTGGTGTCGCTGATCGGGTGATCGACCTGCAGATCCCACAGTGGATGAAACTGAAATTCACTTTCACCCCGCTCTTGGATCATTGATTTATATGGCGGTGGTTGATGTGTGTATCAAGGACTTGCACAGCCCTACACGATTCTGGGCGGACATGCAGATTCCTCCCCTCTTTTTATTTTTTTGTTTGGATCAGATCAAACATCGCGTCTACGTAATCACGCTTCCCTCGCTCGCATCACCGACCATCCGCTGGTATCGCGCAAGAACTCCGCTCACCTTCGATTCTGGGAGTTTCCACGCCTTCTTCCGCACGTCCAGCTCGTCAGAATCGACCAGCAGGTTCAGCACCCGGTTCGGGATATCGATCTCGATCGTGTCGCCGTCACGCACGAGCGCAATCGCGCCTCCAATTGCAGCCTCTGGCGACACGTGCCCGATGCAGGGTCCGCGTGTGCCGCCTGAGAACCTTCCGTCTGTGATCAGGGCGACTGATTCGATCAAGCCCATGCCTGCAATCGCTGAGGTCGGAGAGAGCATCTCTCTCATACCAGGACCGCCCTTCGGACCCTCGTAGCGGACGACAACGACATCGCCGGACACGATTCTGTGGTCCATGATCGCCTCCATCGCGTCCTCCTCGCTCTCGAATACCTTTGCAGGTCCCGTGTGCCCCATCATCGCGGAGTTGACCGCTGTCTGCTTGACGACAGAGCCGTTTGGTGCGAGCGTTCCGTAAAGGATCGCAATCCCACCCTCGGCGTGTAGTGGTTCGCCCACAGTTGCGATAACCAATCGGTTCGTCTCCGGGTTCACAATAACAGAATCGTTCAGGTTCTCGCCGAGTGTGCGGGTGGTTACTGTGATAGAATCGAGATCGATTCCGGAACTGTGCTGCAACCGCTCTATGATCGCGTAGATTCCGCCTGCTTTATCGAAATCGATCATGAAGTGCTCGCCGCCCGGGCGCAGATTGATTAAGTGTGGCGTCACCTTACTCAGTTCATCGAATCGAGAGAGCGGTAGCGTGATATCGAAATCGTGTGCGATCGCTGGCAGATGGAGAACGGTGTTCGTGCTTCCGCCAATCGCCATATCCAGGCAGACTGCGTTACCAAACGACTTTTCAGTCACAATCTGGCGTGCTGTGATCTTCTTCTCGACGAGTTCCATGATCTTTCTGCCGGAGTCCTTTGCGATGCGGATCTTCTTTGCATCGATCGCATGAGCGGTCGCACAGCCAGGCAGGCTAAGCCCGAGCGCCTCGGTCATGCACGCCATCGTGTTTGCGGTGAAGAGCCCTGAGCATGACCCTGCGCCCGGACATGCCGCGTTCTCGAGGTTGTAAATGTAATCATCATCGCGTGACTCGCCGACCGCCTCGAATACTGAGATTAAGTCCTTCTCACAGTCGCCTGTGAACCCTGGAAGCATTGGTCCGCCTGTTACCACTATCGTGGGAAGATCGAGACGCCCTGCCGCCATCAGGTGTCCGGGAACGATCTTGTCGCAGGATGGTATCAGCACCATGCCGTCGAATGCATGAGCACGCACCATGATCTCGATTGAGTCTGCGATCAACTCCCGAGACGGCATTGGGTATCTCATGCCCTCATGGTTCATTGCGATGCCGTCGCAGATTCCGATTGTGCTGAATTCAAACGGCACACCGCCAGCCATTCGTATTCCTGATTTTACTGCTTCGCCTATCTTTTCGAGGTGGATGTGCCCGGGGATTATCTCGTTCCATGAATTTACCACTGCGATGAACGGTTTATCCATCTCATAGTCTGTTATACCAGTTGCTTTGAGGAGTGCACGGTGTGGAGCCCGTGCGAGTCCTTTTTTGATGCGATCGCTTCTCATCTCCATGTGGGTGGTTATTGCGGTGGTGGCATATAAATGGACGCGGGGGAGTGGTTGTTGAGGGAATCGGACTCGGGGTATGTGCGGTGGTGGATGGTTGGGTGGTGCGGGGGCTATGTATGGCTGTGTGCCAGAGACCGAAGGTTTATAAGAATACCTCGAATACCTAAATAAAGGAGGTCTAAAAATGCAGATGGTTGAATCATCGGTGGTAAGCGATATGATAACGAGGCTCACACACATCCAGAAGGAGATTGGGGATATGGTTGAGGAAATGGAGCTTCTAAGTGATGAGGATCTGATGAGAGATATCGAAGAGAGCAAGAAGGACTTCAATGAGGGCAGATATCACATCCTCAAAACAGATGAAGATATAGATGAGTTTTTCAGAGATTTGGAGAAAGAATGACTCGGATAGAGTTATCTGAGAAGTTTAAGAACCAGGTTAAGAAGGTAAAAGATGAAGCTGTGATGGATAGGATCAAAAAGGAGTTTAAAGTACTGCTGAAAGATCCAACTCTTGGAAAGCCACTGAGATACTCTTTGAAGGGGTTCAGATCGATAAGAATCGGAAAATACAGGTTGATTTATGCACTTGAAGGGGATGTGGTAAAAGTGTATTCATTCGAACACCGGAAGGGGGTTTACAAACGATAGTTGAAAACGACATCTGTTTAGCGTTTGCAGGACGATTTTTTAATTGTGAAACAACCTCTCTGGTAAAAGCTGCATTTTGGACAGGGCTTGGGGTGTGGCAGTGGCGGGATCGCATAGTCATTATAAATCTCTGCCTCGCTTTTGTAGGCGAGTTTTTGCAGATCAAGAATCTCTTCTGCGTCCTTGATCGTGGCACGTTCGATGATTACGCCCGTTCTACCCGATAGCATACATTCGCAGGGTGGCTTCGGCAAACACCATGGTTGCCGTGCCGGTTATGGCAACGTATCTCCAATCTTTGAGATAGACGTAAGATACTACAACCGCGATGTGTATAGGAATAATAAGCAGCGAAATTGACATCAAATTCCCTAAAATTCGGTCAATACCCGCAGTATCGAAGACTATTATCTGAACGAGCTGAATGATCACTCCGCAGGCGAATGCGATGCAAAGCGACGCAAATATCCGCTTACGGGGGGTATTCACACTTTTCATTCCAAATCGGTCCATTTTTAGTCCGGTATGAGCCCCTCACCACTGAATATCCGTGCCGCTTCCGAAAGCGTGAGATCGTCCGGCGGAACGATCAGATCCGATTCCATAATGATATCCGGATCAAGAGGTGTTCCCTTCTCCCGAATCTCCGACGTAAACGCCCGAAGCACGTCTCTGAACTTCGTTTCATCGCCAGATTCGAGCAATCGCACGATTTCATTATCGAGCTCGTTTAATTCATCCAGCAAATCATCGCTCACCCTGTACTGCCCCTCGGTCATGATTCTTATGATCATCTTCCCATCTCCTCCTTCAATCTCGCAAGGTCGTCATCCACGCCGGCGGTGGTCTGCATCTTGCGAAGTTCCCGCTCGATCTCGTCTTCCCCTCCGATCTCATCGAGAGCGCCGAGTTCGACCATCTCGTCGAGCGCAGCCGACTTTGCACGCATAGTCTCGGTCTTATCCTCCGCCCGCTGGATAGCAAACCCGACATCAGCCATCTCCTCAGATATCCCGGTGACCGCCTCTTTCACCTTCACCTGCGCTTCAGCAGCGGTGTACTGCGCCTTTATCGTCTCTTTCTTCGTTCTGAATGCCGCTATCTTCGCTGAAAGTTTCCTTTCCGTCTCAATGAGTTTTTGTTGTTCCAGCTCTTGCTCATTGATCTGCATAATGAGACTTTCGATCTCGATCGTATTGGATTTCTTCCGTTCAAGTGCAAGACGTGCGAGATCATCCCTACCAGCATTGACGGCATCCTTTGCCTGCCTATCGAGTTTTTGAGTATTCTGCTCAAGTTTTGCTTTCTGGAGTTCGAGCCGCTTCTTGGCTGTGACAACCGTGGCTACGCTGCGCTTTACCTGCTGAAGAAGCTCCAGTTGTTTCTGATATGAGTAATCGAGTATCTCCCGCGGGTCTTCATGGCGATCGAGGAGCTTATTTGCCTTGGATTTCACCATAAGTTCCATGCGTGTGAATAATCCCATAAATCCACCATGGCGATGAGATCATATAAAGATGTTGTCACAGAACTGCCTTAACAATCTTGTAAATGATGTATATTAGTATTACAAATATTATTACCCGCGCCATCCCAAACATGATCAGCAAAAATTTATAGACCAGCATGACCACGATGACGATGATTACAATCTGTATTATCTCGCTGAGTCTTATGCCGAAAGGGTTTGCCATGAAACGATGAAGGGTTACGACAGTAAAAAGTTTTCCTGATCGGAAGGGTATATCAAGATCAAGACTGCATAATGTAATACTGTCGGATACGATACACTGATACACCGATACACCATAAACACCACACCGGATCGGTTGATGGCATTGAAATGGCTAAACAAGATCATTGGAAAAGAAACCCGGCAGGAGACTCCCGAGATCGCGTTTCACGAACTTGAAGATTGGGTTGCGGGTGAATTGAAAGCGGATCTCGATGATTTCTTCAAATCCGCTGCCCGGATATTTGCAGAGCTCGAAGAGACAAAAGAGCAACTGGTGCGTGATATCGGCGTGTTCGAGACCGCAGAGCCTCCGGAGATGCCGCCCCGTGTGCTGAAAGTGGGGCTTGCAGCTCGCGATAACATAATCAGGCAGATCAACGTGCTGATCGACAAGATCAACACTCCAGCGATGGATTATTCGGCTATCAGGGAATTTCACGCAACCATCGACGCCAATCTCGAAACTACACTCGAAAAATCAGTGAAAAGTCACCATTCTTCCAGATATCTCTTTCCAAAGGAGGTCGGAGAGGTAATTTCCGATGTCAGGGACGTGAAAAAGTTACTTACCAAACTCAAACTTCTGATCGATGGAAAGGAAGACCAGATAGGGACTTTCGGCGAGATTTCAGGAACCATACAGAGTATAAAAGATATATGGGATGATATCACCGAGCACAATTCAAGAATCGGGAACGCTCGGTCAGAATTGAACGATTTTCAGCATAAAAGCGATGACTGTGCCGCCCGGCTGGAACAGATCTCAGACAGCGCCGAATGGAGTTCCTTTGTCGAACTTGAGACCGGATTAAGACGGGCTTGTGATGAGAGGGATGATATCGAAACCAGCGTCATGGATCTGTTCATGCCGCTTAACAAAGCCTTCAAACGGATGAACAAGCAGGATGCAAGTGGAAGACACACGCTTTCTGCAAAACAGAAGGAATCGCTTGATATGTGCCTCAAGAACCCGATTGAGATGAATACAGCAGACGTCAACGATTTTATGGCAGGTGTGTGCAATTTACTCGAGAACGACGTCCTCGGGCTCAAGGATAAGAAGCGTGACAAAGCCATCACTCAGACAAAACAGATAATTGATTCCTTTGCATCAAGGAAGGACGCACACCAGAGTATCAGCTCTCAGATCAGTGAGATTGAGGATCAGATCTCCTGCTTGACCATATCAGAAACAAAAAACACGCTTGAGCGGGAACTCGCTGCAAACAACGAAAAGATCACGCGGATTGAGCAGGAGATCGAAAATTTGAGAGGGAACCTTGAGATACGTGGTAAAGAACTCGAAGATCAGAAGAAGAATCTTTCTGATTCGGTAAATTCGATCAAACCGGTCCGGATCATCTTTGATTGATCTGTCTGATTCGCCCCGTCCACATCGCGGTCATTTTCTTCTGCCCTGTTTCTTTATTCCGCGTCCGCCGCCGCGCCATCATGTACTGTTTCAGCCGGCACCTCGATGATCGTCCCTTTCTTGCACACGCCAGCATACGCACCGCAGCCAGTGCATCGATCGATGTCAATTTTTGCCGTATCTGCCAAAGGTTATCGCTCTTACCGAGCACACATTGACGCACAAGCCGCATCCGACGCACAGCGATTCATCGATCTGGTATTTCATCTCGTCAGTTCTCTGGTCCTGGTGCTGCCTGCATCCTCATGCCTCTGCCAGCACCAGCGCCACCAGTACTGGCACCACTGACAGTCCCCGCGCCCAGTCCAGCCGTTCCGGAATCCAATTTGCCGTCCCTATACTGCTCGATAGCGTCGCTGACAGTGCCACTTGCCCCCGTCATGATCCGGATGCCGGCAGCTTCAAGCGGCTGGATAGCGTTTGGTCCAACGTGTCCGGTGACCACCACACCGGCGCCCTTCAGAGAGACGGTCTGCGCCGCCTGAATCCCTGCTCCGGCAGAAACGTCTGCGCTCTGGTTTGGTACTGCCTCATATTCCATTGTTTCCGGATCAACGATCACGAAATATGAACATCGCCCGAATCTCGGATCTACGGGCGAATCCAGCCCGGATCCGGTTGAAGTCACACACATCTTCATAATATTATTTCACCTCTACCATCTCTTTCACCCGATCAACGATCGCCTCAAAAGCATCAGCAGCATCTGATTTATGCTCAAGCACGAACGGGATACCGCTATCGCCTGATTCAACGATCATTGCCTCGATCGGTATCCTGCCAAGGAACGGTACGCCCATATCGGCGGCAGAACGCTCACCGCCACCGATCTTGAACAGATCGATCACTTCACCGCATTTCGGGCACTTAAATCCACTCATATTCTCTATGATCCCGATTACGGGCATACCAAGTGCTCTTGCAAAGCTCACGGACTTTCTCGAATCCAGTAGAGCCACATCCTGCGGTGTGGTGACAATGATCGCTCCATCGATGTCAGGAATCAACTGGGCGACGCTTAACGGCTCATCACCGGTTCCCGGAGGGAGATCGACGATTAGATAATCCAGATCGCCCCAGAACACATCCGAAAGAAACTGTTTGATCGCACCCATCTTGAGCGGTCCCCTCCATACAATCGGAGTATCCTTGCTCTCGAGCATGAATGCCAGCGACATGACCTTCAGTCGCGGGGGCACAAAGACAGGTGATATACCATCTTCCGAGACATCGGGATGCGAATCCTCGATTCCAAGCATTTTAGGGACGTTTGGTCCATGTATATCGGCATCCATGACTCCTACCTCGTATCCTTTCGTTGCAAGGGTGAGTGCAAGATTGATAGCCACGGTGGTCTTGCCAACGCCGCCCTTCCCGCTCATAACCAGTATTTTGTGCTTTATGTTCGCCATCCGCTCTTTCAGGCGTTCATCCTGTTCCATATCAGGTCCTGCATTACTTCCTTCGTTCATTGTTCTCACCTATGTTATCCTAACACCATTTTAGCGTCCGCGTCTACCTCTGCCGCCTCTAACATAGCCGCGATCATCCCCTGCCCGGTGCAAATTTGTGCTCCCATATTTCTGGCAGTTCTGCGGTCGCCCTGTGCCATGCGCTTCCTCCCATTCGTGTTGGCAGTCGTAGCACTTGAACTTTCTTGCTGATGTCGTCGCCATCCTGTAGGTACCTCCATGTATCCGTATCGGTCTGCCACAGACCAGAGCATAAGCAATCTTGCTTCTTGCTTCGGCAAGGATCCTGTGAAAGGTCGGCTGCGAGACGTTCATCTGGCTTGCCGCATCACGCTGATCCATTTCAAGGTAATCCTTCAGCCGCACGCTCTCCATCTCCTCCATCTTCAGAACCACTTCATCGGCATCCTGCCGGCATATCACGCACGGTTTGAAGTAGTCGTATTCGAATGCGGACTGCACGCACCTGTGTCGTCTTGGTCTCGGCATTTATGAATAAATATTCACAATAAACTCAAGTCGTTCGGTCGTGAGTGCTGGTTTCGGACATGAATCATCTATCGAATACCCACGTATTCCCGCAGGTCAGCGACGTGGAGTTTTCTCGCGAGTTTGTCGATGAATGTCGAGTCCAGTGTCCTGCCCAGATCCAGTTGCGCGTAGTAATAGACCGTTCCAAGAAGCCCCATCGATTCCAGACGCCTGGACGAGTTCGTGACCTTTACATGAGGGAAGAAACCCACCTTTCCGACCTTGCATATCCGCCTGCTGAACTCCACGTCCTCGAGCAGGACACTGCGGTATCCTCCACACTCAAAATACGCATCGGATCTCACGCAGGTGTTGAAACCGGGCAGGGTGACAGACAGCAATCTATCTCGCATTAAAAAGTACTTGTTGGAGATCGTCTCCGCGAGTTTTATCTGTTCGCTATGTTCTGAAAATTCAAAGCCGGTTGAGAATGCAACAAGGTCAGGGTCGGCTTTGAATGTTTCGTAGACGTAGGCAAGGTAGTAGCCGGGAAGCCGGGTGTCTGCATCGATGAATATGAAATATTTACTGCTCTTACTCGCATTCATAGCCCCGAAATGCCTGCCCGCCCCGATCCCGCGCTCTTCACACCGGAACACACGGTCTGCGTACCTTTCTGCGATATCGAGACTCCCGTCAGTGCTCTGACCGTCCGATACGATCAGTTCGTATGGCGTGCTTGTGTTCTGGCTCACGATCGATTCGAGCGTTTCCTCAAGATGGTTAACCTCGTTTAAAACCGGGACGATGACCGAGATTTCGGGTTCCATGATTCGGTCACTTTGGTGCCAAACGGCATTAAAGATGCCGGATGCGGACGATGATGCGGACGCTGGTGCCGGAGTTCGGGTACACGGATGCGCAATCATTACTCTCTTATATGTTGATGTAACAGATACAATGGATGGCAATGATGAACAGACGATCTGGATCCGGATGCGCCGCACTTCTGATGCTTGCGCTCGCGCTTGCCCACCCGGCTGCGGGTTTTGCGCAGTATGCATCGCCCAATGATGTAACCATACCGAAGTATCTGGTCGAACTGAACTACGAAACCAGTGAGAACGCCACGATGTGGGCGGCGTATGAGACCATCGTATTCAGGAACGGGGGGAATGTGAACCGGTCAGAAGAGGTGCGCATCACCGTGCCGGAGAATGCTGAGATCATGCAGGTCACGAAGGAGGGGCATGCGACCGAGGTCACGTCGGCGGAGGTTGCGTATGAACGAGAAGGGGAGGTTATAGGCTGGAATATGACGCTTAAGCCAGGTGGTATGGCGATGTACTCTGTGAGGTACGTCGTGCCGCTCGGTGGCGGGGGCACGGGAACGTCTGCCGGACCTGCGGAGTTTGTGAAGAAACTGATCGATCCTGCGATTATGAACTATCCGATCGCATCGCTCATACTGAAGGTCAACACCGATACCGACATCGAATTCACAGATGGGTCAGGAAACACGCTAAAACCGGATTCTGTAAGCCATGAGGACGGTGGCGGCGTTTATACGTGGGATCAGGTGACGTTTGAAGAGTTGCATATCATATTGCCGCAGCCGTCACAGTCACAGTCTATAGATCGGTGGATCGCGTATGCGATCATCGCACTGCTGATCATCTCTGCGCTGCTCTACCCCGTGCTCCATATCAAGAACAATAAGCTGAGAGGGAAGGATGGAGCGTTATCATGCTCAGGATGCTCTGTCTGCGATAAAGGCGGGGGCGGCGCGGAGAAAGAACCGAATGCGGGTGGCGACTGGGAAGAGATGGACGAGATCATCATAGAGATTACCCAGTCGAAGGAAGACCTGATCCGCAAGAAGAAGGCGATCCTTGCAGTACTAAACAAACTGGACGAGGATCATGATGCCGGCGAAATTTCGGATGATGATTACAGGCGATTGACACTGAACTACAAGGATAAGGCGATTGAGATCATGAAACAGCTGGATAAGATGGAATAACAGGATATGGGGCACGTGGAAGCGTAGAAGAAGAATGCCGGCTATCAAACCTGGTGTTACAAATTTTGCAGCAGCCGCGTGTTTGCATGGCACAACGCAACCGCAACCGCATCCGCGGCGTCCACTGGCATAACCTCGTCGATCTCAAGCATCGCCCTCACCATCTTCTGCACCTGTTTCTTATCAGCTCTCCCTGAACCGGTGACTGCCTGCTTCACCTGATTCGGCGTGTACTCCGCTACATCAAGATCGTACTCGGATGCTGCGAGCAGAATAACCCCGCGTGCGTGGCTCACCTCGATTGCAGACGATACATTCCTTGAAAAGAAGAGCCGCTCAATTGCGAGTTCATCCGGTTTGTGGGCATCAAAGATTGTCTTTATTTCGTGGAATATTGTCCAGAGGCGTCTCTGGATCGGCGCATCCGGCGGCGTGCCGATCACGCCATATCTGATGCAGCGTGCACCATCGATCACACCAAAGCCTGTTTTCGCAAGTCCCGGGTCGATTCCGATGATGATCATACTATTTCACAGATATTACGGGCATCACAGGCATTACGACAGCAGAACCACGTCACCGAACTCCTCTTCTCGTGAATCGGCGGCAAACGCCATGAACGCAAACACGCACCAGACCACCGCTCCCACAAAGAGAAGGATGTATCCGATCATCAACATGCAGAACTGACCCAGCAGGAATAACCAGTGGTTATTGAGCTGGTCCGCACGGGAGACGCTTGCATTGTACAAATCCTGCTCGCCTGCTGCCTGGTATTCGTTTGCGGCAGTCTCTGTCTCGTTTACTGCAAACCTGTATCCGTCCGATGTTTCATCATAAGCAAACGGGTTGACCAGCAGTTTTACGTCGCCCCACTGGTACAGGTCTTCGGACGCACGCCTGATCGCATCCTCTGCGTCCACGCGGTGGTTGTTTGCGCTCTCGATCTTCTGATTGTAGGCTGATACCGATTCTGCCGCCAGTTCATACGCAGCGCTGCACTGATCAGGCGAGTTCAGAAGCTCGTACGTTATGGCAGCATGTCGGTATGCGATGATCTTTGTGCGGTCGTCCTCAGCGTCTGCCGCCATCTTCTCGAAATATAGAGACTCCTTCTGCAGTATGCCGCTTATATAATCATTCGACATTTTATAAATCGTGGTCTGCGCCTGCGTCTTTGCGCTCTTCTGCATGGTATCCACAGCGATTCCTGCGACCAGAAGATCGTTTGTCGCGCCCTCGTGGTCCATCTCATCGGTCTTCCGGACCGCATCTCCCATCGCATCAAGGAACGTAACAGACGCCTGCGAGACGCTCGCAACCGATGCCCATTGCTCCGCGCTCTCTGTGCTTGCCGATAGCATCCCGAGAGCCTTGCCTGCGATATTCGACGCCTCGGAACCTCCGGATCCCTGAATTGTCTCCAGTGCGTCCTTCGTCTCTGCGATATCGATCGGCGTCGCGGTCGCCTTCAGCGCGATGGTCCCATTCCCCGCGCTGTGGGTGAGGAGGTGCTGCCACGTATATGTCCTGCCCACTATCGTTTCTCCGCGGAACCGGAGCGTAAATGTGAGCAACACAGAACTTCCTTTCGGTATGGTGGAAGCAGGCAGGTTAACAGACATCCAGTCATCCTTCCCATCCCCTGGCTGGCTTTCATCACGAACGATCTTGACAGAGGTGATGTCCTTATATCCAAGCGCTTCGCTCAGTGTTATCTCCAGCGGAACCGATTTTAACACGTCAACCCGCCCAAAATCCGGGTTGTATGAAGACATCTCGAATTTGACCTCGTGCTTAACAGTCACGGTCACTGTGATGGTCTGTGATCCGGCTTTTCCCGCATCGACGCGCAGTTTGCCCTGATGCTCACCCTCGGGTGCCGATACGGGTATGGTGATCGTCAGTGTGGCGGTGCCAGCACCCTGTTCTGAAATCGTCGATGGATTGTTCACGCTGAACGTCATTCCAGCCCCAGGATTACCGTAAGCAGCCACGCTGGCGAGGGTCATCGAGAGATCACCATCGTTTACGATCTGAAACGTCTTTTCGACCTTAAAACCAGTCTTCTCCATCTCCTTTCTCGGCTTGTTGAATACCACCGGGTCGTCTATCTTGATGTTCTGGAGCGGGGCAAGGTGCGCCGGGACCAGGCGATCGACGTTGATGGTGATGGCGGCTTCGGCAGTGAATGATTCATCATCGGAACTGGCATCGATAATAACATGTTTGGAATACGCCCCTTCCCCAACCGATCCAGCCACGCTTACTTTGATCTTGATGTTTTCCGTCTTGCCAGAATCGATGGTGGTTGGATAACTGTCCAGAGTCAACGTGATTCCTGCCTCGGGTGGTGGGAGCGATGGTTGTTGCACCGTTATCTGTTTCTCGCCAGTATTTTCCAGTTTGAGCGTCACCGTCTTCTCCTGTGCTTTCGCATCCCCGTACCGCGCATCCAGCGAGATATCACACGTTGCGCCAGTCACAGAAAGACCTGCCTCGGCAGTCTGCACGAGCATGAAAAAGACCACGAACAGAAGCAGAGCCTTCATCACCCGATCACCTCGTTTCCAAGCACCGTATCCTCAACAGCATGTGTCCACCTGAAGATACGGTCGAGTGCGATAACCAGGATCACGATGAAAAATGCACCGAACGCCGCGGCATATCGCAGAAAGATGGCGACGAGTTCTGTGTGCGCATCATCGACCGTAACAAGCATCTCAGCGATCTGCGATGCCCGCCCGTCGCCGTGTTTCGTGTATAATTCATAAGCAGTGGCAAGTTCCCTTTCTGCGGTTCTTGCAGAGAGAATTCCTGCCACAACGGCTATCAGGTTGGTTGAATTGTTAAGTCCGCTCATGGTCTGCTCAAAGTTTGCCTCTCCGACACAGAAGGACTCGTTTGCAACTTCCATGTCAAACCGGTACTCAGACCCGAGTTCCTTCACCTTGAGGTCCACATACGTCGTCTTTGTGAGATCCTCTGCCTCCCTGTATGCGATCAGAGCCTGCTCGTAGTAATCGATCGAGAGGCGCGTATCGTTCTCATTCTCAGCAAGCTCCTCAAAATAGACTCCCTGATCCGTGAAAAAATGCGTCAGCGCCATTCTTGGATAAATCGTGATGAAATTCTCTTTTGCCTGTTTATGTCCTTCGAGCGTGTTTATATCGCTCTTCAATCCGGTAGCTTGTGTCAGTGCGGTTTTATGCGACTGCGGATCGCCCTTTGATGCGAGATCATTAAGCTCATCGAATTTTTGGAGGATGCCGCCCTTTCCTGCCGCAAGATTCACCCATTCCCTTGTCGTGGCGGTGATCTGGTTTGCAGGAAGGGTTTGCAGCGTGATCAGGATCTGTTTGTGCATAAGGTCGAGTTCCTGATACCTTGCAAGCACAGGCGGTTTCACCTCACTTACCTGCTCGACTAGTTCCCGCTTCAGCGCATCGTCCCCGAGAGCAGGTGTTGCGAGCATAGACAGCACTGCGATGGCAGCCAATAGATCAATCGCACGAACCATAATATAACCACCACGAAAAACCATATATGCGTTGCGGTTAATCCGGGAATATGGTAGGTTTTCTGATCGGTGCCGGACATGCCGGGAGTGCGCTTCTGGATGCGATCTGCAAGCAGGGTGCAGGAAAGAATCTGAGAATTGCGATCAATCAGAGGGTTGCACTCAAACACGTCAGGATGAAGGAGCAGTACCTGCTGACCGATAAGGGATTCTTCGGATCAGGCGACAATGAGGTCGGGCGGCGGGATTTTGCTGATACTACGGCATCTGCATCTGCAATGGACTCGTATGACGCATCACTGCTCAAATTGCTGAACGATAACATCAAGGATGTTGATTTCGCAATTCTGTTCCTTGGTCTCGGCGGAATCACCGGACCCGGGATATCGCCGATCATAGCACGCATACTCGGCGACCTTGACATACCGGTCATGGTTTTTGGCGTGCTGCCCGCCCGAACCGGGACCGGCGCAGATACACAGGCACAGTACCGGAACGTGGGCTATGCGGTCGAGCATCTCAGGAAATATACCGACGCGTTCATTCTGATGGATAACCAGCGCATCGCCTACACAAGCAACATTGAGAGTGCGTACCCCCAGTTCAACCAGTATGCTGCGGCGGTCATCTCTGATATCCTGTCCGGATCCGACCCGAAGGTGAGCACCGCATCAAGCCTCAGCGTCAGGGAGATTATGTCATGCATATCCCTCCCGGAAGGCGGGTTTTCCGTGTTCGGGCGTGCAAGCGTCCTGTCAAAAGACCTTCCCGGATATTTCATCCCGATCGGCGGGCACAAACCGATCGATGTGCCGACCCTGATCGGCGTCGCCGTCGAGAAGCAGTCGATGGAAGCGGATACAAAGGCTGCCCGGAAGAGCACTGCGCTGCTCAGGGTGCCGCCCTGGTACATGAAGAAGGAAAACGCGATCGATACGGGATCCATAGAGCGATTTCAGCATGAAAACTCGCCGTCAGATCATTATCTTGGAATTTCGCTCACAAAGAAGCGCCTTGTTACGCTGACGATGCTGTTCACGTACCAGTACGGCGATCTGTCCGAATTCCTGACCGTGGGTCCGTAAGGTTGGCGATCTTGGAACTGCTATGGTGTGACCTTCTCTGCAAACGGGTTTTTGTCTCCGGAACCGCTGATGGTGACAGATGATAACGCTATGTAACCCACCTTTCCCACGGCGGATGTCGAAACGATCAAAGGTTTATCGGTTCAGTGGAAAACAGAGTTCAAATTTGTAGATAACGAGATTGTGCTGGTTTTTGACAGGGGGATGGTCTCTGATGAGAATCTTAAACACCTGGAGCTCGAAAAATA
>JAUWHQ010000210.1 GCA_030605805.1 Methanosarcinales archaeon
CGATGGAAATAGGGGCGTTCCCGTAATAAGAGAGCCTGCAAGCGCGCTTAAAAACAATACCGGGACATGGAGAGTCTTCAGGCAGGTCATCGACAAAGATAAATGTGTGAGGTGCGGCAGGTGCTGGGTCTTCTGTCCGGAGGGCGCCATACATCTCGATGATGACGACATCCGGATTGACTATGATCACTGCAAGGGATGCGGGATCTGTGTCAATGAATGCAGGTTCATAACAGCCCATAGGGAGGTGTGAAAAGTGAACACGAGACGGATGATCACCGGAAATGGCGCTGCCGCATGGGGGGCAAGGCTCTCAAGGGCTGAGATAATCCCGAATTTTCCGATAACTCCTCAGACCGGGATAATAGAGGAGATCGCATCATGGATCGCAAGCGGTGAGATGGACGCAGACTTTCTGCCAATGGAATCCGAGCACAGTGTCATGAGTGCTCTCGCAGCCGCCTCATCTGCCGGCGTCCGTGTCTTCAGCGCGACAAGCTCACAGGGACTGATGCTGATGACCGAGATGATGTTTGTGACGAGCGGTCTAAGGCTGCCCGTGATCCTGGTCAACGTCAGCAGGGGGCTATCCGCCCCGATAACGCTCTGGTCCGATCATAACGACGCACTCGTGCAGCGGGACTCTGGCTGGCTCCAGATATTCTGCTCGAACAACCAGGAGGTGCTGGACAGCGTGGTGATGGGATACAGGATAGCAGAGAATAGCGAGGTCTTGCTGCCGATGATGATCAATCTCGATGGTTTTACGCTTTCCGCCACAAGAGAACCCGTGGAAATCCCGGATCAGGATGAGATAGATGATTTTTTGCCTGCTTATGATCCGGAACATACCATTCTGGACCCGAAAGAGCCGATGAGCGTAGGAGGCGTGGTCTTTGATGAGTACATGTACTTCAGATCACAGCAGCGGATGGCAATGTGCAATTCAAACGGCGTCATAAAAGATGTCTGCGCAGAATGGGAGAAGATGACCGGGAGACGATACGGGCTTGTCGAGCCATATCTTCCGGAGGATGCAGAGCGTGCGCTTGTGATATGCGGCTCTGAATCAGCGATACTGAGATACACGGTTGACAAGCTCAGAAAGGATGGAGAAAAGGTGGGAATGCTCAGGTTGAGGGCAATGCGACCGTTTCCATGCGAGGAGATCATTGATGCGCTCTCCGATGTGGAAGAGATCGGCGTCATCGATCAGGACATCTCCCCGGGGAGCGGCGGAATCATAGCAACAGAAGTGAAAGCCTGCCTCGGAAGAAGCGTTACAAGCTTCATTGCAGGGCTTGGAGGCAGGAGGATCGGGGTCGAGAAGTACGAGCAGATGTTTAAAAGACTTGGAAGAGATGTAGAGGAGTGGATATTTTGAAAAACATGGCTCTGAAGAAATTAACCGATATCCCGATGGAGGACTTTCTTGTCGGGGGGCATGTCGCATGTCAGGGATGCTCAGCGTCCCTCGGGCTCAGGCTCGCGTTAAAGGTTCTTGGAAAGGACACGATCGTCATCAACGGCTCCGGATGCATGACACTGCTACCGGTCTATCCAACAACTCCGCTCAGGGTTCCATGGATCCATCTTGCAATCGAGAATACTGGAGCAGCAGGTACGGCACTCTACTATGCGCTGAGAAGGAAAAATATAAAAGCCAATATACTGGGTTATGCTGGTGACGGTGCCACGTACGACATCGGAATCCAGAGCCTATCAGGAGCAGCAGAGAAGAACATCGACATGATTTATATCTGCTACAACAACCAGTCATTCGGAAACACAGGGCACCAGCGGGCAAGTTCGACGCCGCGTGCGTCTTATACGTCTACAACGCCTTCCGGGAAGGTTGAAGCCGCTAAGGATATGCCGATTATCATGGCGGCTCACAGGATACCGTACATCGCAACCGCATGTCCGTCATATCCGATCGATTTTCTGAATAAGGTTAAGAAAGCGGCTGAGGTGAAGGGGATGGCGTTTATCGATCTATTGACGCCGTGTCCTGTTGGCTGGGGATTTGATCCGGCAGAGGGGATCAATATCGGGAGACTTGCGGTGAGAACAGGGATGTGGAAGCTCTATGAGATCGAGAATGGGAGGGTTAATGTGACGTACGTACCGAAGAAGAGGAAGAGAGTTTCAGAGTATCTGCGAGCACAGGCGAGGTTTTCGCATCTTTCGGATGAGGATATCGGGGCGATGCAGGCAGAGGTTGATGAGGAGTGGGATGAACTGGAGGAGCGGGGGTATGGATACGAGCTTGGGATTTGAGGTTTATGACTCGTTTTGGATTCTCTGTGCTTTTAGGATTTATCATCACAAATCAAACAATGACCCGATACCATGGACATAAGCCAGACAATCTTTGAGGAATACACTGACGATCTCGGACCTGAGAAGATAATTCATATATACGAACCCGTCTCAAAATTAAGAGCGATCGTGGTAATCGACAACATCGCCGCAGGACCTGCCATCGGCGGTGTCCGGATGGCTCCGGATCTTACCACGACAGAGATAAGGCGGCTTGCAAGGGCGATGACACTCAAGAATGCTGCAGCAGGGCTTCCGCATGGTGGCGGTAAAGCCGGAATCATCGCGGATCCGAAGACGGAGGGTAAGGAGCGTCTCATACGAACGTTCGCAAGAGCGATCGAGTGCCTTCACGATTACACACCCGGTCCTGATATGGGCACTGATGAATGCTGCATGGCTTATATATTCGATGAAATAAAGCGGGCTGTCGGACTTCCAAGAGTGCTTGGAGGAATACCTCTCGATGAGATTGGATCCACCGGCTTCGGGGTCGCAGAATGCGCAGAGATTGCAAAGGATTACATAAATCTGGATTTGAATGGTGCGAGGCTCGTTATTGAGGGATTCGGGAACGTGGGCAAGAATGCAGCGAGATTTCTCGGGGAGAAGGGTGCACGTCTTGTGGCTGCAAGCGATACCAGCGGAACTGTGTATAACAAGGATGGGATCGATGTTCCGACGCTTGTGCAGGTGAAGGAAGAGAAAGGGTCTGTCATCTATTATGAGGATGCAGAGCGGCTGACGACAGAGGATCTCCTAAAGATATCCAGTGATATATTCGTTCCTGCTGCAAGACCCGACGTCATCGATGAGAGGAATGTCGGTACACTCGACACAAAGCTCATCATCCAGGGTGCGAATATCCCGATAACAATCGGAGCTGAAAAGGCACTTCACAAGAGGGGGGTGTTATCGGTCCCTGATTTCATAGCGAATGCGGGCGGCGTCATCACGGTGGCGGTCGAATACAGGCATGGAAGTGAGAAAGAGGCTTTTTCTGAAATCAAGAGTAAGATAAGAGCGAACACGAAGAAAGTCCTCGATAAAACGTACAGTGAAGGCTTGTATCCGCGGGTTGCAGCCGACGCGATCGCAAAGGAACGGGTACGCTCTGCGATGAGATACCGCAGCAGATGTATGTGACACTATGCTCTCCCGGATACTTGAGCCGGATTCGATTGCGTTAATCGGCGCATCCTCGAATCGTGAAAAATGGGGATATCGGATCTTGAATAATATTATGTCGGGAGGGTACGCAGGATCGGTTTACCCGGTAAACCCAAACGAAGATGAGATTCTGGGGGTGAGATGCTATCATTCAATTCTCGATCTCCCCCGCAGAGTCGATCTTGGCATCATCGTTGTTCCTGCAGAGACGGTTCCCATGGTTCTAAAGGAATGCGGAAGAAAGGGCGTCGGAGGCATTGTGATCATGTCGGCGGGTTTCAGCGAGGTCGGAAACACGGCACTTGAGAATGAGGTCAGTGATATCGCCAGGGAATATGACATGCGGATGATCGGTCCGAACACGTTTGGTTTCATCAACACCCATCTGAACCTGAATGCGAGCATCATCCCACAGATGCCCGAGATTGGCGGGATATCGTTCATAACCCAGAGCGGAACATTTGGGCTCGCACTTGTGGACTGGGCGGTCAGCCAGCAGATGGGGCTCCACCTCATCGTCGGGGTCGGGAACAAGGCTGATGTCGATGATTCTGACCTTCTTGGGTATTTGAGTGCTGATCTGCATACAAAGACGATCATGATGTACATCGAAGGGATAGAGAATGGAAGAAGATTCATCGATGTCGCAAGCGGGATCAGAAAGCCAATTATTGCGCTCAAAACCGGGAGATCGCAGGCAGGGAGGAGAGCGGCGCTGTCGCACACAGGAACGTTAGCTGGCACTGACCGGATATACGATGGGGCATTCAGGCAGGCAGGGGTGATCCGTGCGAGAGTCATCGAGGAGTTGTTTGATTCCGCGCTTGCGCTCTCGATCTCCCCACCAGCAGATGATGGCATCGGGATTATCTCAAACGGCGGAGGTGCTGCAATACTCGCAGCAGACCTATGTGAGGACCTCGGGCTTCATCTCCCGGATCTGTCTGATGATACGGTTCAGATGCTGAAGGGAGTGCTTCCGGCGATTGCAACGCCTGCAAATCCTCTGGATACAGCGGGAGATGCGAGCTA
>JAUWHQ010000175.1 GCA_030605805.1 Methanosarcinales archaeon
TCGCAAGATGACTCCGATTGATCTGTTATTCAAGTATGGCAAGGTCTATCATGTCGATCTGGGGGATCGTGGCATGGTCACCGAGGTTCCAAAGAAGATCAGGGATCTGGAGGAGAGACTTGGGTTGGACATATTCCCTACAATGATACGGAGTTAAGGATCTGAACTCACCGTGCTCGCGAAGGAGGGGCGGGAGTTTCTGACGCACCAAATCTTCGAACTCTGCTGAACTGATGGATTCCGCACTTATGCACATGATGCTTCCTATCGGCTCCGATGTAATAAAGATAGTCACTTTCGCATCGTGGATCACTCGAGCGTAATCACACCACGCGGCTCTGGAGCCGGCGGGACGATCGGTGGAGCCTCGCACGAGTGGAAGGTCACGACTCTGCTTGCGTTGAGGCGTGTGCCGTTCTCCGGGGTGTGGTATGCCCACACCGTAATCGTGCCAGGTGCGTCCGAGCAGAGCCATACGACTGCGCCACCGTTGTTGGTTGCTTTTGTTGTTTCATTGAAGGTTCTAAGCGGAGTGTCATTGCCCGACTCAGGATAGGTGTGGTTGTAGAGCGTGCCTGATGAGGCTCTGAATTCCACGAGCGTACCAATCGCCACCTTGGATTCGTTCACATCTGTAAGCTCCGCTGTCAGTTTGTATGCGTATTCCACTATGGTTTCCGGCTTCGACGACGGGTGGCGGGTGGGCGGACCTTCGGATTCTGTTTCATAGCTGAGCGTGAGATTCGTTGCAGGGTCCGTACTTGTATCAGGCGTTGCATCACCCCCCACAGTCACCGTAACTTCCGGAATGGTCTCGGTGATCCGGGTACCATTGGAATCGTCATACGTGATGCTCGACGGCGAGAGGATCACAGGGATGGAATTATTACTCTTGTTATCGATCATCAGTTGATATGACACCTGCCAGTACTTTCCGACCGTTATCTGGTATGGAACAGGTCGGTTCCCAACATCCCAAGAAAGTATCGTGCGATTTTCGATGGATGTCATATTCGGGTTCGACGGGTCTTCATGCTCGTATTCCTCTGTCGTGCGATTATAGTACGTAACATTCGCACTATCGCTGACATAAGTAATATTCACGAATGATCCTTCGATGGTGGTGTTGTTCCCGATGTATATATCGATCTCCGGTTCTGGTGCGGTGTAGTTCCCGAGTTCGCCTGCGATGCCCACAAAGATGCTCTTCAAGACCGTTGCATTCGGAGCGAAATAATATTCTCCGCCTGTTATATTTGCGATCTGTTTCAACACACCATCATCGATATCATAGCCAAGTCCGACCGTGAATATGGTGGTGTTGTTTGCTGCCGCCCGCTCTGCCTCCGTGATCATCGAGTGGTATCCCACGTTGTCGATGCCATCAGTCATCAGGACGATCGTGCCGTTCTCGTAGCCTGTGAGGGCGTTGTTCGCATTAAGCAAGCCCTCATCGATTGCAGTCATGCCGTCGGCTGTGAGGCTGCCGATGGATGAATTGATCGGATCGAAGCCACCGATCGAAGTGTTGAGTGGATTATCAATCTGTGCTTGCCATTCAAGCCAGTTTACGGTCGTTTGCGCGATCGAGGTATCTCGTTGCTGGTATGTGAGATCAAAACATTCATATCGACGTTCGGAATTTGTTTCAACCTCGGAAACAGCACTCCATGACGCCCCATCCCACTTCTGAATATCGATGCCATTGTTGCTGCCTTCGGATGTCATGAGGAATATCTCGTCTGAGTCCGGGTCCGGTGTCAGTTGCACCCACGAAACATAACTCGTACCGATACTCGATGCGGAACCTTCAGAACTCCATGAAACGTCCGACGCGTTCCATGTCCGGTACTTCGGGGTGTGCGTATTGTCACTCCACACGACCATGCCGGTGCCTGATCTCTGCTCGAAACTCACATCGAAGTATCGTCTATCGTCTCCATGTGTAGCAGTCTCGATCTCCCCGTTTTTGGTAGTCCATGCAGAGCCGTTCCAGATACTCACGTTGATATCATAAGCAGCGTCCAGTGCACCCATAAGTATGTTATTCGAATTCGGATCGGACGCAAGTTTGATCCAGTACACGTTATCTGTAAACGCATATATGTCGCTGGCAGCACTCCAGCCCGTACCATTCCAGATACGAGACTTGACAGACGACTGATCAGCCCACACGACCGTGGCATTACCGCCCGTATCATAGACCACATCAAAACACTGGCAACGGTCTATTCTGGCACTGTTCGTGATCGAGACCGGATTGCCCCAACTCGATCCGTCCCAGACCTGTGCACGAATAGCTTCCGAATCATTAAGCGTTACAAGAACCGTCTCATTCGAGTTTGGGTTTGCAGCGAGTCTGACCCACCAGATATCTCCGTCGCCTGGATTTGTACCATCCACCGCAGCCTCACCAGTCCATGACGACCCGTTCCACACTCGATATTTCGGCACTCCACTCGAATTCATGTACACAACCATAGCGTCGCCGGAGTTTTGCTCATAAGCGATGTCAAACCCTCTGCACTCATAAGTATCTAATAACTTGGAAAACTCCTCCACCGCACCCCACGACGAGCCGTCCCAGATCTGCACATTGAGATCTTTCTTATCATCAAGCGTCCCCATGATCGTCTCGTTCCTTGTCGGGCATGACTGCATCATAATCCACCTGATGGTTCTGCCAACGTTATTCGCGGACGCTTCATCTGACCAATCAGCCCCATCCCACTGCCGGTATCTTGGAATCTTCGCGCTGTTGCCGTCATAATAAGCAGACATAATCTCTCTGAGTGGCGAACCTGAGACATCGATCGTGAATTGTGTATCGTTTCCTGTAACGTTGGTCCCATTGACCACGACACGATAATTCGTACCTGTTGATAGTGTAGCGCTCACCGTCTCCGGATTTGAACCGATCGCTGAGGTATTGAGAACGGTTATCCCATCGTACAGGCACAGATCAAGGTCATCTAATGCATTAACCCACGATAAATTGAAATAATAAATCCCCGGTGTGTTGACCGTGAAATAGCCTTCCCATTGGTTTCCTTCGCAGATATAACTCGTCTGGTTGGCGCTCTCGTTCGTACTCGAATAACTGTATGTCGCAAGCCCGACCCGGTCCTCTCTGGTCGGATCAAGACTCGATATGAATGCGAATGATGCGAGCTTTGCCGCGCTCTTCTTATCGATGTATGTGGTGATGTTGAACTGCTCGGTGCCGGTGCCTGACCTTGTAACCCGTACCACCCAGTTCTCGTTCTCGACGGTGTCTGCATCGGTATCAGGATATGTGTACGGCAGCGGATGAATCCAGATATATTCTGAGGTGTCTCTTGGTATCGAATATGTGATCGTAACAAGCGGGCGGTAGCCATTCAGTGTATACTGATGATCATTCGGGTTTGTCTCGCTGGACGCGAATCGATCGGCACCTTTCCCATTATAACCCTCGCCCAGAAGCGTAATGTTGCATTCCTCACCCCAGTCAGGGATACGGTCGCCGCTCCAGTTTGCGCTTGTGATATTAAATTCAATCACACCACCACTGATCGATGCGCCAAATGCCACTGAGTCGATGAGATATGAATCGTTGTCCACACTGCTGAAATTACCGGATGTCCATGGTTGACCTGTGGAATTATCACTGCGGTTCCATGTCGGATCATCATCGTAACCGGTTGTCAGATCGTAGATGTTGACGGATCTATCCTCGGTAGCCGGATCGGAGGTTGGAGTTATGCCGCGCAGATACATCGTCACGCTCTCAATCCTTGCGTTATGCGTTGGCGCACCCGGAAGCTTCCATCGCATGATCGTTGATGCCTGCTCTCCTCCTGCGTCGGTCAGATTGTCAGTCACATAGAACGAAGTCTCGTCCGCAAAGACCGTGGTCAGGTTCACCGATGCGATGTATGTGTCAAACTCTGGTGCGCGGAGATCGATCGAAACCGCTTCCCGATCATCGAAGTAGTAGCCGGTGGTGTCGTTCCCAGTTCCGTACACAACAACGCCGCCGCCCGGGCTCGTGAGTGTAAGATTCAGGTCAGTGGTGCTGTTCTCCCATTGTAGGAGTACCTTGAGGTCGTTTATGGTCTCGTTAATCCAGAAGGTGTCCTCAAAGCAGGAGGTGCTAATTGGTGCGAGACTGCCCTCGGTCTCGTAATTGTATGGTGTGAACCCCTCGGTCCCGTACTCAATCTCTGTGATGTCGTAATCGCTGATCTCCTGTGCGATCGAGTTGTACACGCTGCGCAGTTCGGAACTGGACGGTGCATTGTAGTACTTGCCGCCGGTCTCTGATGCGACACGCTGCAGGAGTGGCTCATCTATGTACTCGGCACTGCCCAGACCGATGGTATATATCGTGATGTGGTTCGCATTTGCATCCAGAATTGCCTGTGAACAATCCCGATCGTCTCCTGCGGTGCACCTGCCATCGGTCAGCAGGATCGTGATCCGTCTCGCATCACCACGTCCATCATCTGTGAGCATGGTGTTAGCCCGTGCCAGCCCATCCCCTATCGCAGTGCCGCCACCAGTGTGGATGCTGTTGATTGCGTTTCGGACAAGCGCTTTATCGTCAGAAGAGTTCAGCAGCGTAAGTCCGATCTCGGTCGCATCATCATCGTCAAACGATATCACCCCGACCTGCGCGTTCGAGACGAGGTTGTCCATAAAGACCTTTGCAGCGGTCTTTGCATCGGTCATCGGCTGTTCAGGGTCAGAGCCAAGAAACTTCATGCTGCCGGACCGGTCGAGTACGAGCGCAACATCAAGCGGCGTTCCCGCGTAGTAATCAGGATCCATACTCCCTGACCGGTCGAGCGCGAGCACCGCATGTGCTGCATACCGCGTTCCGGTGATGTTGCCCTGCCCTGATATAGTGGTGGTCACGTTGATGATGCCGCCGGACTCAACAGGATCCGGCTCGATTGTCGTTATAACCGAGATGAACGGTTCGTCCATGATCCGGATATCGATAGTTCCCACGATCTCGTATCCCGAATCATTGTATGTGCTTACACTCACTGTCGCATCGCCAGCCGTGTTTGATTGCAGCGTGACCGTTGCCCGTCCGTACTCGTTGGTGATCGCCGTGGTCGAAGAGAGACCTCCGAGCGTGGTGCTGAAATCGACAGTCCTGTTCCGGAGCACATGATCCCATCTATCAACCACGGTGGCGGTGATCACTGATTCATTAACTCCGGGGATACCTAACATGGATATCTTTGTAGCATCTGCCGTAACGATGACCTTTGCGGGCTCCTCTGCATAGAATTCAACAACCGTTTCATTCGTGATACTCGTGCAGGCGCCTACCTCATCAAGGTACGTGCCATTCACCGGGACGTTGCCTGTGTAGATCGACGGCTCCACAGTGATCGTTGCTTCGCCGATCCCATTCAGTGGCATCGTGACGACATTACCGGTCACATTGAAGCGGATCGACCCGCGGGAGCAGAGCGGATTTAGGAACTTGTCGGTGACTTTGCCTGTTATCAGCGAGTTATCGACGCCGTTTGCGCTCACACGCCGGGGCTCCGCGTTCAGGACCACATACGCAGGTTCGCTCACAAGACCGATGACCACCCGGTAGACGATCACCGTCTCCCCCACCTCATTGGTGGCGTTCACGTCGATGGTATTACTCCCGGTTCGCGAAGAGAGATGCAGCATCACAGTCGCGGTGCCATTCTCATCAGTGGTGTTCGACGATGGAGATATGGACGCATTATAATACTCCTCATGGCTGTTCCATTTGTTATCTGGTGGCGATGTTGCCGTGAAGTTCAGTGTCACGTTCGGCATCACTCGCCACTTGCTTTCATTGTCCGGGAACTCTTCTCTGGTCTTGTCATAGACGGTTGCCGTGATCAGGCAGGTGGTATTCACCGTAGCCTCCAGAACCGATGAAAGCACGATCTCTGACACCGGTCCCGCAACAAACGTCACGTTTGTGGCATTGATCGCATTCGGCGCCTCTGCTGTAATCGTTGCATTGCCAAGGTCCCATGAACTGATATTCACGATGGCGATCCCTGAAGCGTTGGTGTACGAATGGTTTGCGTAGAGCGTCCCGAGAGTCGTTGTGAAGTTGACGCGCGTGTTGTTCATCGGTCCGGTAGAGTTAGTGAGATTTATCGTGATGTTCACGCTGCGATTGTCCGCGAACGTCTCATAAGTTTCTGCCGTGATATTCAGCGTATCTGCTGAAGCGATCGGGATCAGCAGTAATATCATGCAGAGGGCAGCGTTGGTCTTCCGGTTCATACTAACACCTCATCATTATTATGATATGATGTTATCCGATATAAAACTTTCGAGAACTGTCAGGTTGGCGTCTTTCTCGGATATGCAAACCGAGCTTACCGAACCCTGATTACAGGGATTCTTCCATGAACGGTTGGTTGTGAGGGGATACGATCGAAAGAGCGTCGTTGTCGAAGATGGAATGGGATTGGGGTGCCAGGCGGGGGCGGGAATGTTTGTAATGTAACAAAGTCAAGCTATTTTCAACCGCCATAAGAAAATAAAAAGTCTCCGGATCACCTGCCAGATTTCCTGAAACAAATCATTTCAGCGTCGAAATATTCAGGATCAAAGTCCTCACCGACCCATTCCAGCAGTTCTTCGTTCTCCTCGGAATCAAGGTCTTGCAGAGCCTCCACGATATCTGCATAGCCCCATACCCCGCCGCAATCCTCCGGAGGGCAGGCTCTCTTTCCTTTGATGCACACCGGATACTCGACACCCGCCTCTCTCGGAAGAATCTTCTCCAGCAGTATCCTGTGCTCCCAGTCATCGCCGAAATCGTACAGATATTCTGCCGATCGGTTTTCCATGGAGAAGTATCTGGCTATCTTCTCTCTTTGTTCCCGAAGAATCTCTCTGCCAAAGCCGAGATCGTCGTCGTCCTGAGCCCCTATGCGCACCTTTGACCCGGTCGCGGGGTCTGTCATCTCGAATTCATGGAGATGGTAGCCTTCCCAGCCCATGGCATCCTGAATCGCGACATGCAGATCATGGAACGTGTATGTTTCCGGGACCTGTATCCGCCGCCAGATCGGTGGTCTGATCTGTTTCAGCGTTATCTTGAACTGATACACCTGGTCGAATTTTCTTTTGCCAGCCATATTATCATCCTCGTGATCTCCATAGTCATCCTCATCATCCTCATCCACTTCCCAATCCTCATCATCGTCGTCCCAGTCTTCACTTTCGTCGCCTCCGCGGTTCCAGCCACCGACCTCTTCGAAATACTCGCCATATTCCTCTTCAAATGTGTCTTCCCATCCGAGTCCCCCTCCTGATAGCGCGTTCATGATGGCTCCGGCAGGAAGAATGATATCCAGAGATTCCAGAGGCAGATAACCCTCATCAGGTCTTTTCTTCTTTATCCTGCCGATCGCAATCTGGCATATCTTGTAATCGACGTAGTTACTTGGGAAGACGTCTCTTGCCTTCTCGATGTGCGGTATCGCCTTTTTGTCCTGCTGCCGCACCATGCAGTCAAGGAGGTGGAAAAAGTCCACGTTTACGTATTTCCAGTCGTATTTTGTCGGATCGAAGGGTCCGTCCGGCAGTTCTGACATATACTCATCAAGCAACGTATTCAAAAACTCAATCGACTCATCACACCTGATCTCCCCGATGGTGCTGAGTGCGTATGAGGTTATGCGATCAATGCTCCTCCCTTCCCTGATCGGGTGTGTGATCCGGTATTCCACCCTTTTTATCACTTCATGGATGCAGACATCGCCAATTTCCTTGAGCGCGTCCTTTGCGCGCTCGCCCAGCTCAGAACCCTCCAGCACATCAGCGAGCGGGGTGATGGCACTCTCGTCGCCGATCTTTCCCAGTGCATCGGCAGCAAAACAACTGCTCCACTTGTCCGGATCGTTCAGCATCCCGATTAATTCAGGGACCGCGGGGCTGCCGATAGATGCCAGTCCATCCACGATCGCGTCCAGTTCCGCTTCCCACTCCCTTGAGTAACCCACATCATCATACTTCTTCAGATCGCAGGTCAACTTCCCAATCTCCTTTTTGTTACTCTTTCCAGGGTTTTTCGGCATTTTAACCAATCTCCTTCATCCTCTGTTCCTGGTTAGCCAGCAGCCTGCCACTCGAAGGACGATTCTGGCTTTGTGCAATATGATAAAATGATGAAACAATAAATAGTTTATCGTCTCTGGAGACGGGTGAGCCGGGGCGCATGGATTAAAACCGTAGACGAGTGCGAAAAAAAATGTTTCGCATTAGCCAGCACTGCGGCGATATGCATCCTCCCTTCGGCATTTCAGAAAAGATTAATATCTATGTCGTCAACTGGTACTGTGATGACGAGGTAGCCAAGCCCGGTATGGCGCTGGATTGCTAACGTTTGAACATACTTATGTGCAAACATCCAGTGGTGCATCGCACCTCGGGGGTTCAAATCCCCCTCTCGTCGTGATGTTCTTCTGCGCTTCTGCACTGCGACAGGTACCCCCAATCACTGCAAAATCTTTTAAAAATATCGATCACTTGGATCCATATCGGGCGGCGTGACCGCCCCTGTCGCACCAAACGCATAAATAGAGTGACATACCAGTTCACATCGAAAACTATCAGTCCAAAAAAAGAGTTGAAATACATGGAAATCGATCTAAATAAAGCACTTCGAAAAACAATCAGATCCGGTAAAGTTCTTATCGGGTCGAATACGTGTATCGGCGCTGTAAAAAATAACAACGATCTAACGGTTGTGCTTGCTGCCAACTGTCCGCCCCGCATAAGGTCGCAGATACAGGATTCGGGCGTACCGATCATCGAATACCCTGGAATGAGCATCGATCTCGGAACTGCGTGCGGAAAACCGTTCACCATTGCCACGATGGCGATCCTCGATCCGGGCGATTCGAATATCATGGCGGTCTTCAATACCGAAAAGGAAGAAGCGCCAGCCAGAGAAGCACCTGACGAACTTGAGGGATAGGTGTGGGTGAAATTAGACTCACCACCGAGGGGATCCGGTACATTGCACTCTTCGAAAGTCTCACCGGCGCTGTTGCACGCGACTGTGTCGATGACGGAGACCGGATACTCTGTGTGGTCCAGAATGGTGATATGGGGCTTGCGATCGGGCGCGACGGCGAACATGTCAAACGCGCCAGCAAATCTGTTGGAAAACATATCGAAGTCGTGGAGTACTCTGATGACCTCGCCACATTTATGAAGAACGTGACCCAGCCGGCAAATATGGTCGGTATCGAGTCGGTTGTGCGTGGTGGCAGGCGGATCGTGTATGTGGATGTGCCTGCGGATCAGAAAGGGCTTGCAATCGGGAAAGATGGCAGAAACATCGAAAAGATGCGGTTGCTTGCACACCGGCATCACGACGTTGATGATGTGATCATCAGATAATGTTTAAGTTTGAAACCGGTCATAATGGTGAATATATGAGCAAAGGAAAATACGCTGCCCGCAAACTGCGGAAGGATCGAAAGAAAGCCAGATGGAGCGATCAGAATTACAGCAGCCGTGCTCTCGGTCTGAATATCAAGGCAGACCCGCTCGTCGGCGCTCCGCAGGGGCGTGGTATCGTCCTGCAGAAGGTCGGTATCGAGGCAAAGCAGCCGAATTCTGCGATACGCAAATGTGTCAGGATACAGCTGGTTAAAAACGGAAAGCAGGTTACTGCGTTCTGCCCGGGCGACGGTGCGATCAATTTCATCGACGAGCATGATGAGGTGACGGTCGAGCGCATCGGTGGTCGGATGCACGGCGCCAAAGGCGACCTGCCCGGTGTCAGGTTCAAGGTGACCGCGGTAAACGATGTGTCGCTGCATGAGATGGTAATCGGGCGCAGAGAAAAGCCAATCAGGTGATCTTGGATGACCGAACAACTGTTATTTGATAAATGGGACCTTTCAGAAGTTGAAAGCAGGGACATGGGCATCAGGAGATATATCAACTTAAGCCCGAGAATTGTGCTGCATACCGGCGGTAAACACGCCAACCAGCAGTTCAACAAATCTGACATCCCGATCGTTGAGCGGCTGATCAACAGGATCATGCGAGAGGAAGCGAACAACGGCAAGAAGCAGATGGCTTACAAGATCGTTAAGGCTGCCTTTGAGATCATCCACGATAAAACAAAGAAAAATCCGGTTCAGGTCCTTGTTGATGCTATCGGAAATGCAGGACCCCGGGAGGAGGTTGTCCGTCTCAAATACGGTGGCATTGCCGTGCCAAAGGCTGTTGATACCGCGTCCCAGCGCAGGGTGGATATCGCGCTCAAGCTGATCACGGACGGTGTACACCGTGCTGCATTCAAGAGCAGGCGATCCATGGAAAACTGTCTTGCAGACGAAATCATGGCTGCTGCATCGTATGATGTCAGGTGTCACTCGATAAATCAGAAACAGAGCATCGAGCGGGTTGCAAAGTCTGCGCGATGACGACTGTATGATGTTAGTGATGGCGGTGCCGTTGTAACGAAGTGTTACATACGGCTAACCGCTGTATGTGGCTGTAGCAAGAGTGTGGAGGCACCGGAATCGTAAATCTCGCCGGTCAAAGAGTGGATCATCATGGCAACGCACTATAAACTATGGATCGACGGTGAATGGGTGGAAGCAGGATCTGAAAGCAGATTTTCGGTGATCAATCCGGCAACAGGGGTGGAATTTGCAACAGCGGCTTCTGCAGAACGCGCT
>JAUWHQ010000103.1 GCA_030605805.1 Methanosarcinales archaeon
GATCATCCAGCCTCATGCTTTTATAGATTCTCTTAGCCATGTTCCAGTAATGATCAGTACCGACTTTGCCCTTGCCATAAGCTTCATGCCAGCCAGCAGGAACCGGCATATCCCTGTACAAGGATTTACGTCTCGCTTCAAGCAGCATCCTTGGAGCTTTCATAAAATCAGCCCCGCAGATAACGTTGTTTCCGGTCTCGGATGATAAGCGCTCCAACCATTCAAGTCCTGTACAACTTCTCATCAAATGATGATCAAGAATCAACGTACCGACTTCCCGGGACAGTCGTTTAGCATTGCGCCACGCCATTTCAGCCTGCTTTTTCGAAAGTTTATTGGGCATATAGAGCGGAGGTCCGTCCGCCAATACAATATCAGGTTCCCAGTCCAGTATTTGAGAGATGGCTTCGTCGTCAAGGAGTTGGGTATCAGAGGTATGCACAAAGACGCAATCTTCCTCAATCCTTGTCATCATCACCGTCTGCGGGTTATTATGTTTGCCCCCATGAAATACCGGTTTGGAAAAGGTCGTTGTTCCATGCTTGACCCCTTCCGCTGCAATCAAATCGTTCTTCAGGATATAAGAAAGAGATTCTGCTCTCTTGTCTTCAATCGGATGAAGATGCGATGAGTTCTTAGCCCATATCCTGACGTCAGGGTTTAATCCGGTTATTCTTTTGATGCTGAACTGATAAGGATTAGCATCTGCTAACGGGACATGATCTCCATGAAAATGACTGATCACGATGTCGGTTGCTTCTGACCATCGTTGTACGATCTTCTTCTGTATCCTCTCATCCACTGCTACCTGAAACGGGTGGGGAAGTAGCCCGTATCGGTTGTAACCCAGCGCTATACCCGGATCAATCAATATTCCCTGATTCTCGGTCCTTACAAAACAGCAGAGACCTCGTACTCCCAACGATTCGGTTCCTATGATTTCTATGTTCATGTTATAGTTTTTTTATAAAAATGTAGATCCGGGCGCTCTAAACCAGCCTCCCTCCTTCATGCTCGTATGACCATTTTTCGATACGATGATGTGATCATGGATTTTGATCCCCAAAGTCTCTCTCATCATCCGGACCGCATCGAATTCTTTATCTTTCATCGAGCACCCCCCTTGGACTCCTTATTTCTAACAATGGATATCCACAAATTTAAGGGAGTACAGAGCCAGTCTCGTATAGGCGAGTATCTTTCCTGTGACGTAGTCATCCACACTCACCATGACGCACCTCCATGCCCAACTCCGATTTTGCCAGGGGTTTCATCCGTTTACCACGAAATTATGACTCGCTGCCCCGGCGCACGCCTGCCAGCCCAGCCAGCACAGCCACAAAGACGGCTACCTTGAACGCCGTTATCCATGATATCTCCCCTGCTACCAAGCCCTGCTCAACGGCTCCCGGGAAGAGATCGGGAATCGTCCATACCCACAACAGCTTCACCAGCAGCAGCACTATTATGATATATCCTGCAATGAGCATCAGGATGCCCGGTATGACCGCGATCCACCATGTTTTCTTCATCAATCCAATCCTCCTTACGTTATCTGTTTTACAGATGGCAGATAACGTTTTGCGGGTACATGAATATGAAATTTGCGCCGGCGAATTTGGGCGGTGTGGAGCGGCGCCGACGCTCGCTGCGTTAGTAACTGCACACAAATAACCTGAACATTTAAGATGTCATAAGAGTAGATAATATGATCTTTCCGATATTAAATAACCGCGGATGCACGCAGATAAACGAGAGATGCCCGGTTAACCAAATCTGCGTTCATCAGCGTTTATCTGCGGTTCATTATATTCCTTACTTTTTTGTGATTTATTACCAGAAACATTATAGATTTTGTTCAGGTTAATTCTTAACGAGCCCTAACAGGCGAGGAGTTTTCCCCGGGAAAAAATCGCGAAACGAGCCTACCCGTCATTCCTCGTGCATAAAAATTCTAATCGAACACAAGATCATGAAAACTCCAAAAAGGATTTGTAATGTGGTTGCAGGCAGATTATTTGCAGCAACGGCGCCAAAAACCGCCCCGATTAATGCTGTGGGGATCAGGAATTTCATTGCTTCGGTATCTATGTTACCGAATTTCTTATGGAATATCGCTCCTGCGAGGGTAGTTGGCAGAGTAACCGTTAACGAAGTGGCGACCGCTTCGTGTATCGACAGACCGAAGAAGAGGTTTAACACTGGAACCATTATCACGCCCCCGCCTATGCCAAATAGAGCGGAAGCCGAACCGGCGATCAGTCCCAGAATTATCAACAGCGGGTAGGTACTGGTGTTTGAAACCGCTTCGGTCGGGAAATTTATTATTCCTGTTAATTTTAACCCTACAAAGAATAACAGCGAGGCAAATAATTTTGTTAATAGTTTGCCACTCATTTTATTTGCCAGTTCCGCACCGAACTTTGCACCGATGATCGAGCCCATAACGATGAATAACGCGATAAGAAATTTGATATTGCCGCTTTTTATGATGTAGTGTGATATTATTCCAATAAAAGTAGTGGGAACTATCGTTGCCAATGAAGTGCCGATGGTTCTCTTTATTTTGTAATTGAAGAAGAATATCAATGCAGAAATCATGATCACTCCCCCTCCGATGCCCAGAGCAGCGCTACAGAACCCTACAATGAGACCCAGAACCAGCAGACTGAGATTCTTCATCAGATATTCTATCTCAACGGAATCGTGTAAAAACGTTGCTCGCCCGAATGCTGTGCACTGGCAAGTATTTTATGTACATGCGGCACAAGTTTGATCAAGGGATATATATGGCAAGGAAAAAGAAAACCGGCGATGATAAAGAAACGGTCTTCACTCCGGAACTGGACAAAACCATAAAAAGGGGCGGGGCTGCGATCTCAAAGATCCTGAAAAGCGACCCTGATGGGAGAAGTATCCGGGACCTGATCGAGTACCACTTACGAGAGATCGATGATGGCACACGCGACGATCTTGCGATGGCTCTTGCTCTGGCGTTTGATGAGGCGGTCGAGCAGACGATAGCGCTTTCGCTATTCAGCAATGACCCGCTGGTGCTTGCCGAGTATGAGCGGGTAGGCATGCCTGATCGGGTTCTTGCGTTTCTCCGCTATCTTGTTTCGCTCTATGGTGCAAGAGCAGAGGATGCCGCGATCTGTCTGGAGCATCCTGACGGGCTGAAACAGACGCACTTCGCTGCCAATTACGACGAAACAGGCACGCCACGCAGCATCACGATGAAACTCACCAGAGCGGACAACGATTCGATCATCATCACCGACGAACCGGATTCGTATCTCTTTTTAGTATACCAGTTGCTTGGGCAGTTAGCTGGCATCGAGCCATCAGATGCGCCCGATACGAGCATCAAGGTCGCACTCGACAGCATCGGGGGCAAAGTCGAGGGCAGGGTCAGCGACGGCGCCAGAGATAGCATCAAGGATAGTATCAAAGAACATAAATCGTGATGGATGAATATTTACTCTCGGGAAGCATTCTCTGCGACGATGATTTTGATGTGGTTGAGGGTTATATCTGCATCAGGGATGGTGTGATCGCTGAGGTCTGCGAGGAACCGGGACCGGTGGACGTGCGGGCGCACGGCATCGTTGTGCCGTGTTTTGTGAATGCACACACGCATATCGGCGATTCGGTGCTGAAAGACCCGCAGGTCACAGATATCGCAAGTCTGGTGCGCCCGCCAGACGGGCTCAAGCACCGGGTGCTGCGCAATACCCGCCCGCACGATCTCGTGCAGGCGATGCGGGCAAGCATCTTTGATATGGCTGCAACCGGCACCTGCGCATTCGCGGACTTCAGGGAGGGTGGGGTGCCGGGTGTGAAAGCTCTCTTGCATGCGATTGATGGCGCTCCTGTGAACGCGACGATTCTTGGCAGACCAAAGCCTCCGGAGAACGTGGACGAGATCAATCCGATTCTCGAACTGGCTGACGGCATCGGGATCAGCAGCACCAATGATTACGAAGACGGGATCGCAGCGGCAATCGCAGAATGCACAAAGAGATACGGCGGCAGGTTTGCGATCCATGCAGGCGAGCTTGATTCGACCGATATTACAGATGCGCTGGCGCTGAACCCGGATCTCCTGATACATCTGACGCACGCATCGACTGATGACCTTTGCCGGGTTTCTGACCATGATATTCCGGTCGTGGTCTGTCTGCAATCGAATCTCCTGACCAGAGTTGGCGTGCCGCCC
>JAUWHQ010000121.1 GCA_030605805.1 Methanosarcinales archaeon
CACAACGACCGCCGAATCGGTCAGCTTTGATTTCAGCAGATGGGATGATTACAAAGTGATCGGCTTCATGGCTGAGAAGTATTTTGCAGGATACAGTGGAACGGATGACGATATAACAGACGAGAACATCGACCTCGTTTCGAGTGGGATGCTCAGCAAGGTCTTAATCGACGAAGACAAGGGACGCACAGTCTCAACAGGCGCATCGCTCCAGTTGGAAGAGGGTTACGAATTAAAGATCATTCAACTCGATGTAGGCGGAAACAAGGCTCAACTCGAGCTGATCAAGAACGGGAAGAGTATCAGTGGCGGTACCGCCATCGTTGACGCACCAAACACCTTTGTGTACACAAAGGACCTCGGAAGCGTCGATGATGTCCCGATCGTCGCGATCTACATCGGCAGCGTCTTTGCAGGCACCGAGACCAGTATGATCACAATCGAAGGTATCTTCCAGATATCAGAAAGCTACAAATCCGTAAAATCGGGCGATGATTATGGCGAGATGGAGGTTAGTTCCACTTCAGGCGGCATCACGATGGAAAACTCTGATTCGGTCTCGCTTGACGGTGGCGAGACTGTCATGCTCATGGGCGATGTCGGCTTCATGACTTCAGAGGATCAAAATCGGTACTACCTCTTCGTCAGGCGAACCATCGGCTCGCTCGATGCCCTTGCCATCGGATTTACCGATAACCCGATCGTAGACGAAGAACTCGTGATAACAGTAACCTCCGGCGGCGATCCGGTCGAGGGCGCAGACGTCACATTCGGTGGAGAGAACCTCGGTCTCACCGACTCAAACGGCGAGGTCAGGTTCACGCCGGATGCGGCAGGCACGTTTGCAGTCACGGCGAGCAAGGAGAATTATGACTCCGCATCAGAGGATGTCAAGATCCTCACCGAAGATGAGGCAGAGAAGGACGCGCTGGATCTCGCCATGCCTGAATTGGTTGATCCGGGCGAGGAAGTGATCATCAGGGTGACGTCTGACGGCGATGCGGTTGAGGGCGCGACGATCACCTGGGACGACGAGGAGATCGGAGAGACCGACGATACCGGAAGCCTGACATACTCGCACGATGAGACTGGCACGTACACAGTCACCGCAAGCAAGAGCGGGTACCTTGATGCGAGCGAGAAGATCACGGTCTCCATCCCCGCGGCAAAGTTCGAGCTTGACGGCATCAGCCTCCCTGTGGAGGTGGCTGTTAAGAAGAGCTTCACCATCACCACCAATATCACGAACGTCGGTGATATCGAGGGCACATACCGCGCAGAACTGGTGATCGACGACGGCAACGGCACCGTCACCACCGCAGGCTCAGAGAATGTCACCCTTGCGGCTGGCGAGACCGGAACCGTGCAATTCACGTACAAGATCGCCAGGGCGGGCACATACACCGTGCAGATCGGCGGCGAATCAGGCGAGATTGTGGTGACCGCGAGCGAGTCAAAGACCGCGCTGGTGGCTGTCATACTCATCATCCTTGCTCTGCTTGGCGGGATCGGGTACGTGCTGATCAGCTCGGCTCCGGAAGGCGGATGGACCACCGAGAAGTTGATTGAGGCGAGCAAGAACTTGATTGAGACGATCAAGGAGAAACTGCCCGGAAAGAAAGGGCTGTGACCTGGGGCTCCCCCTTCTTTGCGCCCTCGCGTCTTTGCGTTCTCATCATCAGTTTAACGCAAGGGCGCAAAGGCGTAGAGACGCGAAGAATGTTGTTGATTTTAGTCTGCACGTCTTTCGCGTTGTTACACGTCCAACGGACCATTACAAAATTTAGTGATTTTATTGAAAAATTCGTGGTTGTGCCTGAAAAACCCTAAATGCTGCAAAATAATAATGACCAGATCAAAATCAAAACCGGACGACCCGTCAGAAAGAGGCGGCTACCCCATCGCAGGTAGACATAGCGCGGTCAAGCCATGCCTCTGGCTGAACCGGTCGATGCGAGGAGAGGGGAGCTGCTACAAATCGCAGTTCTACGGCATCCAGTCGCACCGGTGCATTCAGATGACGCCCACGCTGTCATGTAACCACCGGTGTCTGCACTGCTGGCGGCAGATTGAGCATGCAGTGCCGTTGCCAGCCCCTGCCGATTGGGATTCTCCAGTTGAAATCAAGGGGTCTATCATTGCAAAACACCTGCGCCTGATCTCAGGCTACGGCGGGTCGGATACCACTGATGAGGTTGCATTAAAAGAGGCAAAGCAGCCGAACCAGGTCGCAATATCGCTTGCAGGCGAGCCCACGCTCTACCCGCACCTGCCCGAGTTGATCGACGAGTTCAAGCGGGATGGGATGACGACCTTTGTGGTGACAAACGGCACGCAACCCGACATGGTCGCCAGAATCTCGCCAACGCAGCTTTATATCAGCCTGAATGCGCCTGATGAGGATACATATCTGCGGGTATGCAACCCGATCGGGAATTTCTGGCAGCAGATCCGGGAATCGCTGGAGATACTCAGAACAGCGCGGTCGAGGATGCGAACCGCGGTCAGGATTACGCTCATCAAAGGATTAAACGTTTTCGATCCGGAGGGGTATGCACATCTGCTGCAAACGTGCGAGCCGGACCATATCGAGGTTAAGGCGTACATGCACCTCGGGTTTTCAAGGAAACGCTTAAGCAGGGACGCGATGCCGGATCACGACGAGGTGCTCACCTTTGCATCGAAGATCGCAGATGAGATCGGATATAGGATCGCGGACGACGCCCCGGTCAGCCGTGTCGTGCTGCTGTCGCGGGATGGGCGGGCGAGGCGGGTACGGTAAAGTGTTTACTGTTGCAACGCGTGGGAGGTTTTTTATGGCATGAGCCG
>JAUWHQ010000189.1 GCA_030605805.1 Methanosarcinales archaeon
ACCCTGATAGTACCTCGCTCAGGTTCAGGTACCCTCCGCACATCCGAGAAGGTTACCACTCCAAGCAACCGAGAATTCTGGCTCTCCTGCACCGGGTAGCCCGTATGTTTGGTCTTGAACATCACATCGATCAACCGATCGAGCGTCCAGTCCGGGGGTACATAGATCACATCCGGAAGACCGGTCATCACATCCCTGACCGTAACCCCCTCCAGTGTGACCGAGATGACCGCTGCCTCCTCCTCTCCGGTTGCACCATAGTATATGAAGAAGGCTATGAGCAGCAGTACCGGATCAAGTGCGAAGAGACCAAGGATTCCCATAACAAATGCAAAACTCTTCCCAACTGCAGCCGCCTTTCTGGTTGCGTCTATGTATGGCATGCGCGTGGCAAGCAGGGCACGGAGTATCCTCCCCCCATCCATGGGAAACGCAGGGATGAGATTGAAGATGCCAAGTATTATGTTGTAAAATGCGATTATGCCCACCATTATGAGGAGAGCATCTCCAAACGTCCCGGCAGCAACGCTTGCCGGACCAAAGATATCGTAAATGGCATAAGCAAGGATACCCACGCTCAGGCTGAAGGCTGGACCTGCTGCCGAGATCCTTGCTTCCTTTTGCGGCTCCTTTGGGATCTCCTCCATCTGAGCCACGCCACCGATGATAAAGAGGGTTATGCTACGTATCTTTATACCATAGCTCTGTGCCACGATGGAGTGGCTGAGCTCGTGAAAGAGCAAAGTTGAGAAGAAAAGAATCGACGTAATTGTGCTGAACAGATATTTGAAGGCTGTCGGGACATTCATGCCTCCGAAACCGAGAATTATGTCGAATCTTTCAATTTCAAGATCGTAAACTGCAAATGCCCAGATAAAGAAGATCAGTATTACTAAAAATGTTGCGTGCAATCGTATAGGTATCCCGCGGATGCTTCCGATCTGGTAAGACCACTTCATCTCGTTCTCTCCTGCGGCTTTATTCCCTCTCAACCGGGAACTTGCTGACTCTCCATGCTTTCATGCTCCCGAGGAGACCGCAGCATATATTCGTGTACCCTGCTCTTAAAAGGATGCTTGCAGCCATGCTTCTCGTGTCCGGAGCGGCAGTACGGGATGCTGCTTTAGGGACTTCGCACGGGTATGTGGACCAGTATCGGTGTTTATGAGGATGCCGGAAATGTTATTGCGGGATTATGATCGCGGTGGGGTGGTAACCATCCATATACGCCCATCTAATAACAAAGAACAAAGCGATTTTTATATCCCTATTCCAGTCCCTAAACCTTTTTTATCACTCATCCTATGATTGGCGAGCTTGCTTATAACTCTTGTACCATAAAGAAATGCCAAGTATCCCGAAAAGATACCCCAGACCTGCAAAGACCTTGAAATAGAGCGGGGACTCGCCTTCACTCTGCGTTTGCATTCCGCATGTCGCCGTCATGTTGATCGTCTGCTCATCCCTGTGACCTGTTGACTCGACAACAACCAGCCATTCCTTCCCAAATTCAGGATCGAACCTGAACATACCGTCTTTATCGGTCTTGCCCTCTTTATACAGCCGTCCGTCAGGATAGAAGACCTCCACATCTGCATACTGCACAGGTGCAGGTTTCACGCCGCCATAGTACGCCTCGACACAGATTGAGTCGACCCTGTAATCGACGATGAGCGCGTGTCCTGATACGGCAGCGGGACCCAGACAGAGGATTGCGAGAATCGAGATCGCCAGTATCAAAACTCGCTTCATCTGAGCCCTCCGGATCTTTTCCGTATCAGGAGAACCGCAATAAGTCCGATTATCCCTATCGTTGTGAATAAACCAATTGCAGGGGTTTCTGGTGTTGCATCTGTCTTCAGGACGGGTGGGGCGTCCTCTTCCGCCGCCGCCTCCACGCCATCATCTGTCGGCGGGAACGACTCGAATACTGGTAGGATGAAGATGCCGCGCTCCATCACACCCTTGCCAAAGACAGCGATAATCCATACCCCGGGTTCGTCGAGCGTGTATACAAAGTCGCCGTCCGCATCGGTCTTTGTGAATCCTTTCACCATCATCCACGAGTCCTGCGGGTGAATTTCCTCAGCTTTCGCAAGCACCTCCGGATCATCGCTCAGACGATACTTGACGACGTAAACCGTTGCGTTTGCAAGCGCCTTTTCATCCTGAACCGCCTTTGCTCTGAATACGAACCCCTCTTCTAACCCGTAGGGGCGTATGTATGGGATTATCTCGACGTTCTCACCGAGTTCAGCATCCCACCCATTCCATGATGCCTGACCACAGTGAATTACCGCCTTTGCGTGATCGACAAAATCACCCTTAATCGCAGTTACGTTCATCGTTGAATAAACTATGTAGTCTCCTCGCTTATCAACCACAAAAGACGCAGTATATGCTTTCACTCCATCAACCGATGTCTCAACAGAGGTTAATTGCGTGATGTTGCCATCAGGATCCCTCACATACACCTCCGGAGTGTCGATGCAGTCAAAGAGTTCCTTGAATGGGCAGCCCCACGTGATCAGTACGGTCTTTTCCTCACCCAGGCTTGCGAGGTAATCGTCCGGGCTGACATCCGTGCCGCCACCCGGAAAGAGCATCGTGAAGTGGGCAGATGCCGTTCCCACGATACCGATTCCTGCAATCGTGATTGCTACGAGCACGACCATAATATTCTTTATATTGTTACGCATATTCTTACACCTTCCTCTTCAGGTAGTCCCGGTCACCAAATCTCGCACCCGGACGGAGCCGATATAGCGAGTTCGTGCCGTTTATCAGGGTCAATGCTATCGTGTGTTTCGGCAAGTCCATCGTGACAGGTCAACAGCGGTACGGTATGCGTGCAGTGCGAATTGCATTGATTCATGTGTTACGGTCAGCATCGTTCGTTGTGGTACTTAAACATAACCGGTCCTGCTCCATATCAGGGACTTTTTGATCTCTTCCGAAACCCCGGGCTGGGAGCTTACGGAGTCAGGTCCGGATAAATCTCTGTTGCGATTGCGGGATTCGGCGGACGATAGCTCAGGGAGTTTGATTGTGCCAACCCTCGATATGCCCCTTCACAACAGCCTCAATCTCACTGATACTCTCAAGAACCGTGATCTCTCGCATCCGTTTCAGCCGATCCGCGTTCCCGATGTCCACATCCCGCATGTACAGGGTCATCTCCTTCCCACCTGGGAGTATCGTCGTAACAGCACCCTCGTACTGGTCAGCAGGGTAGATGTAGATCGGTATTCTCGCCTTTGCCGCCTGCGACACGCCGTTTGTGAGAAGCGAGTCTGCGATCCCGTGCGCAATCTTTGCCGCGGTGTTCGCACTCATCGGACAGACCAGAAAGAGATCGAACTTACCCATCTGGAGCTGCCCCGCAATGAACGGCGAGTTTGCGCCATGTTCGACACTCGTCTTCGGGAAGATCTCTTTCAGATCGTGCCAGAGATTGTACCACTTCATCACGAGTTCACCGTTCTTTGAGAGGTACACATTGATATCCAGATCGTAACGCTTTGATAGATCCTTCATGATCGCGAAGGTCTCTTCGATCTGATCGCCGCATCCTGTGATCCCCCATGCGATTCTAAGCATCCGCATCACCTCTCGATTCCGGAATCATCCCCGCAACCGAGATCAAGCGGTCGATTGTCCGGTGCATACTCCTGATGCCGTCTGCGTCCGCGCTGACACCATCCGCGCCCTTATCCTTTGACCAGAATGTGCCTCCGAGATTCGCGCCAAACGAGCCGCCGCCGACAGGGATCATCTCGCTGATCACATAGAAATCGAGAATCGACCTGATCGCAAGTTCCTGCCCTCCGATCCGATCGCCGCCCACAGCCGCGGCTGCTCCGACCTTGTTTCTGAGCGCAGCCGGATCTTTTGCAACGAGCGCTCGGAACCGGTCGAGCATCGTCTTGGTCTGCCCGCTCAAGTTCCCCTGGTAGACCGGAGTTCCGATCAATATGGCATCAGCCCACAGAAGTTTCTCGTAGATCTCCTCCATCCCGTCCTTCTGGATACAGCCCTCACGCTTCTTGACGCAGAAGTCGCAGTGCTTACAGAAGCCGATCGTTCTCTTGTGAAGTGTTATGTACTCGGTCTCTGCCGCGTACTTCTGGCTGGCATAGTCGAGCGCGTCACGCACCACATAATCGGTGGATGCAAGTCTCGGGCTTCCTGATATCCCTAACAGGTTTATGGTTTTCATATTGGTCACCTTTTCAATTCCTTTGTGAAATTCATATATGTTTTCTTGAACCCCGTCCCCTCATAAAACCGCTGCGCATCAACCCATCTTTTTCTCGTCGTAACTTTGATAGAAACGCGAGCCTACGTTTCTGTGCTCCTGTTCAAGTCTTGATACGAGTTCTACACCGATACCTTTGCTGCGAAGTGTTTCATGCACAACCAGTTCCTGAATCTCCCAGGCAAGTCCGACATGATGGAGCAGTAACTCGATACGGAGACTTCCGAAACCAACAATATCTCCATCGCGCCCACCATCACACTCTGCAACATAATATAGCACACTTTCACAATGCAGATTCCAGACGAAGACATCGTGAAACGCCTCCCAGTCGAGCGAAAATCCCATAAGTGTTGTGATCAGATCATAAACCGATCTTTCATCGGACTTAAAAGCCTGTCGAATGTGAATCATGTTTCGATACTCTTCCGGGAATTGTCACCGGTGATCATAACGACATTGAACCCCATCCTTTTGAGTTCTTTGATGGCATCTCCTGTTGTCTCCTTCAATCGGTCAGCGATAGCGATCATGCCCTGTATTTTGCCATCGATTGCAATTGTTATCACGGTCTTTCCTTCGTTTTCAAGCTGGAGTCCACCGAAACCGATAATTATCACATATTCTTCAATTTTATGATCCTGAACCGCAAATGCCCAGATGAAAAATACTAATATCACCAGAAATGTTACATGCAACCGTATGGGTATCCCGCGGATGCTGCCGATCTGGTAGGACCATTTCATCTCGTTCTCTTCTCCGGTTTTATTCGTGTCCGATTGGAGGGCTGCTGATGATACTCCATCTTTTCATGCTCTCGGTCTCGGGAACATCGCAGCATAACATGTAGGAACTATCCTGTACTGATATAATGGTATCGGTCACGTGATAATCCGAAATCATTCGTCATATCATCTATCATCTTACTATCGGCGATGCATCCGGATCAAACGGGTTCGTTCTCATCGCAAGTGAGACGAGATAGGGATAGTTATCCTTCAGGTGCTCCATGTAATCCAGCCATTCGTGTATTAGTTGGGTGTAGGCTCTTTTGATATCGCCGGATAGATGTGCGTAGTCGGTATCTGGCAACTGTTTCAGATCACCTCTCTTAGCCAGTTCCTCTGTCAGATGAAACACCGCCCAGAGAAGCTCTGTAAAGGATTCGTGCTCCATCAAATTTGGGTTTTCTAATAATCGCAGTAGGAAATTCCTATGTCCAACGAGGGAGTTACGTAAGTGTCCCAGATCTATGTTTTGGATATCGACATCATACTCATAATCCTTGAGGCGTTTGCTGAGATCGACAAATTCTTGCTCAGACCATTTATCGGTAATAACAAGTTCTTTTCTTATTTTATCCAAATTAATATCGTATTTAGAAAAATAAGTCAATAAATCTCCTCCAACTTCGCTAAAGAACGCCCCTATAACCATATTCAACTTGTTTAGCATAGCACGTTTCTCCCGCATATCGAGTAGCCGGTGTAGTATCAGAGCAACCAGCAGAACCTCTATCGGGACAAATGCGATATGCCCTAACAGGTAGATGAAGATGTGATGAGAGTCCATGAAGAGGGCATAGTGGAGGAGATAAAGTAGTGCAG
>JAUWHQ010000233.1 GCA_030605805.1 Methanosarcinales archaeon
TTCTTCACCACGGACTCGACGAGGGCGAACTCCATGATGCTCGAGATGTATGAAAGGAGGATGATGATCAGGAGGATGAGCACGACCGAAAGTATGATTGCGAGCAGGTTCTGGTCAATGAAAGCCGAGACTTCAGCTATCGCCTGCTCGATCTCTGCATCCATCTCCGGGTGATCGCCAGAATCTCCAAAACCATTGTCTGACAGATCGTAGTTGAAACCCGGACCGCCACCATGACCAGTATAACCACCGCCACCGCCAATAAAAAACAGTATTATCGCAAGTTTCACCCACTTCTTAAAGTCGAAAGGCTCAAAGAGCATACATTTGGTCTTTGTTATAGCATCTTCGATCACATTCCACGCGATCCAGTCGGTCATAGGTCTTTGAAGGAACTTAACCGGGTATATGGTTTTCCGGTGACACTCGAATCATTTCAACTTCAACTCCAGCTTGTTCCACCGAGTCTCATTCACCCGCCTCAAAGAACTCGGGAAGCATCGCAGACATCCTCGGAAGAGGGGATCATCTCGGCGCCGAAGACTCGCGGTTCAGCCGCCTGAACTCGGAGACGCACCTCCACGACTCCTTGATCATTGTTTCCACACCTCCCGCAGAATTCCTGCACGCATCGATCCAGTCGCGGGGCATGGCGTCCCTGCCCGGCATCATCCCGCCAAGGATTGCGCCAACCATCGATGCGATGGTATCGGCATCACCGCCAAGATTCACCGCCGCAAGCACGCCACCCTTAAAGTCGTGATCATTTGCGATGACCGCAAAGGCAGCCGGCACGGCTTCCACGGTCTCGATCCCGCACCCGGTGATGTCTATGGCGTCTTCGAGCGTCCTTTCCGTTGCAAGCATGACTGATTCCCGGATGCGGGCTGCAAGGTCCCCTGATACGTATTCGGCGCCATCTATCCCGGCTCGTATGATCGTCTCGATCCCCGCGCCGCTGATCGCCGATGAAACCGCATACGCAATCGCACATGCACCCGCGATCGCAATATCAGCGCCGTGTGTCGCAAGCGACGATTCGATGGTCTCCAGAATGACCCGGTCCTCAGGGAACAGCCACGCGATCGCGGGCGCACGCATAGCCGCGCCATCGGTTGTGCCTGATGTCGGCATGAATCCGGGATCGTCTGCGAAACATGACAATGCGTGCGCCGTCGTCGGTCCCATCCTTGGTATCAGCGCACGGTTTTTGAGAAACATCCCTGCAATGTGGTGTCGATCCGCCTTACGAGCCTCGCAGACCGACCGCACAACAAGATGCGTCATCACCGTATCATCGGTGATCAATGGCGTGCGGACGAAGCCTGTGACGGTGTGCCACCGTGCTCTGATCTGCTCGCGGGTGAGCCCCTCAAGAGGCTCGCCAAGCATGTCGCCAACCGCCTGCCCGTACATCGAGTTTAATATTCGCATAACAATTCCATTTTGACCCGGGCGATTAAAAACGATGGCGATGGCATACGGACTCTGCGAATCAGGGAGATAAAATAATGACGTTGGTTGTAATCCATTCCATACGATGGGATGATCGTTTCTTGTGTTGGTTCTCAACACGTATGGAAAACCAACGTCAACATTTCTAATGTATATCTACAATATAAGCGTTGTGGACGGATGGGGCTACAATCAGGTCGTTTAGTGTTAAACAACGGATCATGGATGGACAAATGAATGAATTATACATATATCAGTGCCATTTGTCCATTGTATGGGATGCGAAGCTGTCAGCGGCGAAACCCATGCGCGCCAGAGGTACAGACAATGTGAATAGGCATCCTCACCGCCGCGGGAAAATAAGATCAAACCCCGGAATTCAGGTCCGGGGCAGACGGCGGCAAATTCGATGCGGCGGGCACCAGTCTACTCAGCCACCCTGACCATGCACGGTCTGATCACCTTCGATTTGTATTTATACCCGCGCTGCAGTTCCTCTACAACGGTGTTGCTCGCAACGTCGCTTTTCACCCTATCAACGGTCTCATGCAGGTGTGGATCAAAGGTCTTGCCGACCGACTCGATGGGTACAACATCCTCCTTTTTTAGCACATCCCATAACTGCTGAAAAATCATCTCTATCCCCTTTTTGATGGCGCCTGCATCATTGTTTTGTTGGATAGAGTCAAGAGCGCGCTCAAAATTATCGACCACGTCGAGCAGTGATAAGATGATCTCTTCGTTTGCATATTCAACCGAGTCCATCGTTTCTTTCGCGGTTCTCTTCTTGTAATTCGCAAAATCCGCTTGAAGTCTCTGCAATCGTTCAAAACTCGAGTCTGCCCGCCCTTCACACTCTTCAAGGCGCTCTTTTAACTCTTGCAACTGCTGTAACTCTTGTTGCGGTTCGGCACCCGCTTCTTCTCCTTCTTCGACCCCCTCATGAGCATCTTCACGAGTCCCGGCATCCATGCGCTCGATATCAGAATCGGTCATAGTCGCGTGGTGCTTGACCTGGTTTCGGAGTCAGTTCCCTGCGCTCGGCTGCGAGTACGTCATCGACCTTGAGAATCATAACCACCGCATCGGTGGCGGATTTCATAGACTGGGTTTTCACGCGGAGGGGCTCGATGATTCCCTGTTCGTACATGTCAGCGACCTCGCCGCTGTACACATCGATGCCGGATGATGCGCTGCCATCGATGTGCCTTGACTTAAGGGCGGTCAACATATCATCCGAGTCGAACCCGGCATTGTCTGCAAGCGTGTACGGGATCGTCTCAAGCGCATCGGCAAACGCGCTCACCGCAAGCTGCTCCTTGCCACCGATGGTTGCGGCATACTCCCTGAGGCGCAGCGAAAGCTCGATCTCACATGCGCCACCGCCAGCCGTAATCTCGCCATCCTCGACAGCATCCGCCACGACCCGCAGCGCATCGTGCAGCGCGCCTTCAACGGTATCTACAACGTGTTCGGTGCCGCCGTGTGCAACGATGGAGACGGTCTGCGGGTTCTTGCAGCCTGTTATGTACATCAGTTCCTCGTCTTCGCTACCCTTTTCCTCAACAAGCCCGGCTGCGCCGAGATCGCGCTCTTCGACATCCACGATGTTCGAGATGATGGTTGCGCCGGTTGCCCGCGAAATCGCCTCTAAATCGGCGTCTTTGACCCGCGCAACTCCGAGTATCCCGCGTTTGATAAGATAACCTTGTGAAGACTCGGTTATGCTCTTGGCAGTAAATACGACGTTTGCACCGATATTGTAGAGGCTATCGATGTCCGATTTAATAGCAGCCTCCTCCCCATCGTAAAAGCCCTTCAACTGGTCAGAAGAAGTTATTTTGACTTTTTCCTTGCTTTTTCCGCCGGGCATCACACCGAATTTCCGATATTCGATATTGGATGTTAGCAGCGCAATACGTGCATTCTTGACGCGTTTTGACATGGCATCGTTCACACGGGATTTGTCGATCACCACGCCGGTTATCAGTTCGGTGTCCTCGATGCGCTTGCCAACGCTCTTCTGGATCCTGATGTCATTGAAGACATCGACGGTTCCATCCTCTTCGATCGCCTGCACCGCCTGCACACAGATGGGCGCCAGGTCAGAGCCATCATGCACCTTGCCGACCATCGCGGTCGATGCGATGCTCTGCAGAAGATCAGTATTATCCCGCGTCACATCGGTTGCAAGTTCGTTTAATATCTCATGTGATTTGACCTCTGCCAGTTTGTATCCTGCAACGATGGTCGTTGGGTGGACGCCCATGTCTATCAGGTTGCCCGCTTTCTTCAGCAGTTCTCCGGCAAACATCACAGCAGCGGTCGTGCCGTCACCAGCTTCCTTCTCCTGCGTGGTTGCCACGGCGACGATCGTCTTTGCGCTTGGATGCTGAACATCGATCTTGCGCAGAATGGTCTCCCCGTCATTGGTGATTGCGACGTCTCCCGCAGCATCGATCAGCATCTTATCCATGCCACTTGGACCAAACGTCGATTTTACCATATTTGCCACCGCCAATGCAGCGGTGATGTTCATGTGTACCGCATCCCTCTTCTGTACACGCTCCTTACTTGGATCTATTATGACTATTGGTTGATTTGTCTGTCCAGCCATTCTGAACCTCCATAATTGGTATGATTCAACTGATAGTACTTCTATAAAAGGATTGCGAAGGATGGGTGCCCACCCGAGCCGTTCCATGAGGAAAGGTTCATGCGAGCGGGTACATGGAGGGAGGGGGGAAGTGGGGAATGAGGGAATGTGGTAAAAAAGTTATTTTCCCGCTCGCATGCATGGCAGTTGAACATAATAGTATATAAACTTTGTGGCTCAATGGCTACATAATCACAGGGT
>JAUWHQ010000215.1 GCA_030605805.1 Methanosarcinales archaeon
TCTTCCTGTTTTACAAACCAGTTCTTAGCGAGGTCAGGAATGGTGAACCGTATCTCTGCCCCGAATTCATCGAAATCGATGAACGGTAGGGCTTTGATCTCCTGTTCGACATTGTTGCTTCCATACAGCGACGTGATATCCTGCACACGGACGCTGATTGGGCGCTTGACCTTTTTCTCCCCGCTATCCCAGTAATGTTTCCTTATCTCGACGGGCAGATCGTCCTCAGTCAATGTTTCGGATTGGTTGTATATGTGTGCTGTAAGTAGCAGTTCAACGATGTTGCGCAGGTTGGTCGGGTCTGGCATGTAGTCACCTCCGAAGATATCGATACCAGCATTTCCACGATCTGATTTATGCCACATCCGTATTTAAACCTGACCTTGGCTCAGTGGCTGCCAGCCTGTGCGGCGCCCGGAACCAGAAAGACGATTTCAGTGAATCCGGGATCAATGCAAGAACGCCGTGACCGCCTTATTCAAATTTACTTGAGTCGAGTTCCATTTTATTTTTTAAAAACATTTAAATATTACTTCCCCCAATCCGGGAACATGAGTCTTGTAAGGGATGCACAGAACGGAACAGTAACAGAAGAGATGAAGACGGTCGCGAAAGTAGAAGGCGTCGATCCGGAATTCGTACGGAGAGGAATCGCAAGCGGAAGAATCGTGATCCCGATAAGCCCGTATCGAGAGACCCGCGCATGTGGCATCGGCAAAGGGATGCGCACCAAGGTGAACGCGTCGGTGGGCACGTCATCTGACATCGTGGACATCGACCTTGAGGTCAGAAAAGCTGTGGTGGCAGAGAAAGCAGGTGCAGACAGCCTGATGGAACTCTCGACAGGTGGCGATCTCGTCGAGGTCAGAAAACGGGTGATTGCGGCAACACCGCTCTCTGTGGGGAGCGTTCCGCTGTATCAGGCGTTCATCGAGGCGATCGATAAGGACGGCGCAGTCGTGAACATGAACCCTGACGACCTGTTTCGAATCACGGCAGAGCAGGCAAAGCTCGGAACAAACTTTATGGCGATTCACACGGGAATTAACCTCTTAACAGTCGAGCGGCTCAAGAACCAGGGCAGATACGGGGGCTTATGCTCAAGAGGTGGCGCATTCATGACTGCGTGGATGCTGCACAACGAGAAGGAAAATCCCCTTTACAGCGAATTCGATTACCTCCTCGAGATCATGCTCGAGCACGAGGTCACGCTCTCGATGGGAAACGGCATGAGAGCAGGTGCGGTGCACGATGCAACCGACCGGGCAGGGATCCAGGAACTGATCATGCATGCGGAACTGGGCGACCGGGCGCATGAGGCGGGCGTGCAGGTTATCATTGAGGGTCCGGGTCATGTCCCCATAAACGAGATCGATACGAACGTGACCCTGATGAAGAGCCTGACCGGCGAAAAGCCGTTCTACATGTTAGGACCGCTCGTTACCGATATTGCGCCCGGCTACGACCACATCGTAACCGCAATCGGGGGCGCAATCTCCAGTTCGTGCGGAGCCGACTTCCTCTGCTATGTGACGCCCGCAGAGCATCTCGCACTCCCGAACGTTGAGGACGTCTACGAGGGCGTGATGGCTTCGCGGATTGCTGCGCACGTCGGCGACATGATCAAGTATGGCGATCGTGCACGGGGCTGGGATCTCGATATGGCGAGAGCACGGCGCGATCTGGACTGGGGCAGGCAGTACGAGGTTGCAATCGACGAGGAGCGAGCACGAGAGATCAGAAGCAGCAGGCTTCCTGAGGATAAGGAAGCATGCACGATGTGCGGAGACTTCTGTGCGCTCAAGATCGTGAAGGAGAACTTTGATTTTGATCGGTGAAAGTTAGTTCTCGCTTTTCGATGAAACGAATCCCTGAATCGTATCCATCGCGGGAAACATCGATGATCTCTGCGAGGTCCGGGTAGCCGACCTGAATTTTATGAAATTATAGATTGATTGCGACGACCGCCGCCTGCATAATCATGAGTGCATCAAGAGATGTGACTCGCCCATCAGCGTTTATGTCAGCCACGGGTTCGTATCCGCCGCGGACAGCAAGATCGAGCGCGATCACGGCGTCCGTGGTGGTAATCCAGCCATCGCCATTGATATCGCCTTTTAGCGTTGTTTTGAACATGCGGAATGCATCTCCACCACAGATCCATTTTTCTGTTTTCGGAGCGCCCTGCCAGTAGTGGATGTGCCCATCAGCAAAACCCAGTCTGTTTCCAACATAATAACCTACCGGACAGGGAAGGGATTCCAATTCTTCCCAACTGTTGCACGAAATGCTGTAGCGGTAGAAGCCATACCCCGGCTCTTCATCTACACTGCCACCACCGATGGCGAAAATGCAATCGCTGTACCTGTCCGTCCAGTTACCGATCCAGAGCAGGGAAGCACCGTCCCCAACGCCATCGCTCTCGGGTATATCGCTCATATCCTCCCAGGTGTCCGTGGGAATGTGATATCTGGCAAAATCGCTGTTCGGGACGTGTTCATCGTACTCGCCACGCAGCGCATACAGATACGCTCCTCCAGTCCAGACCAATGAGGCGCCGTCATCGGTAAACGTCCAGTTGGAATTAAACGCCAGAGTTTCCCAAGAATCCTGACTGTAACGTGCGAATACCGTTCCGCGTGCATTGCTGCCGATCATAGCGTAGACATGTCCATCATATTCCGACCACGTTATGGCATCGCCCGCACCCTGCCCATTGGGCGTGTCTGTCAGTTGTTCCCATCTGTTATTGGATATGCTGTACCGATAAAACAGTGTTCGGTTGTCATCACCATATCTGCCGCCAAACAGGGCGTATATGTGATCGTCATAGTCCCACGTCATAGCCGCGCCATTTCTAAATGCCCCGGTGGAAAGTCCTGATGTATTCATCATCTCCCAATTCTCCACGTCCGGATCATAACGCCAGAATGCTGGGTCAGAACTGTTCTTAAGACACTGGGCAATATATATGTTGTCTGCTGTACTGACAACCACCTCTCCGTATCCGCCTGCAGTAGGTGCATCGGCTTTTATGACCCAATTCCCCTCCAAAACCGAATATGTTGTGACACCACTGGTAGTATCCCCGATAGCCAGTCCGGAAGATGTAACTGCCAAAAAGAGCAGACCAATCATTATTTTTATGATATTCATTTCCCATCTACCCCACTCCGGAAAAGATACAACCCCGTTTCGGGTTGCTTTTGCGTTCCGGATTATTTCCTCTACAGATGAACCCATAATACACCTTTTTGCATAGGATTACGCTCTTAAAAGGTGTATTTCACTAAATTGTAGTGTACACTGCATATTACTGAATTACTTCTTAAAAGGTTTCTGTTCCTATCGTGTGCACAACAGGATCGTTATGCACACATGACAGACATACTAATCAGCGATATAAAGAAAATAGAGATTTTGAAGGCTTTATCGGACGAAAAGGTGCATACATACTATAATCTGTCGCAGCTCGTCAGAACGAATTACGACACCGTGAAGAAGAATTGTAGATTTCTCGAGATTTTGGATTATATCGAGATAACTAGAGTGAGTAAAGAAGAAAGTGCATCCGGCATAGCATCTTACAGAGTTCGAATCACACAAGACGGATTGAAAGCAGTAAATATCTTAAAAAAGAAGCTCGTGTAGGCTTATCGGCAAAGCGACTTGAAAATAAAATCAGTGTACATCAATGTTGAAGACGCGTATTAAACCCTCGCGACCTGGCTTTGCAATGCTTAGTAACTGCACACAAATAACCTGAACATTTAAGATGTCCTATGAGTAGATAATATGATCTTTCCGATATTAAATAACCGCGGATGCACGCAGATAAACGCAGATGCCCGGTTAACCAAATCTGCGTTCATCAGCGTTTATC
>JAUWHQ010000030.1 GCA_030605805.1 Methanosarcinales archaeon
AAGAGATAATTGATGCTTTATGTTTTCAATTGGGAATTAGCATATAAGATTCTGCAATCCGCCTACTACAGTGTTTGTTTCGCTAAGCTCGCACTTCACAAACACCGAAAACGTTATACATAAAAAAATTTAAATAATAGATCTATAAAATAAATATACATAACAGCCTCACGGATGCCCCGTTTAGTCCAAAACTATATCTAAAAGTAGCAAGAATGAAGATCGAAGATCACAGACAATTCAGGTGTGCAAGATGACAACGAAAAGAATAATCCCCTGTCTTGATACGACCTTTGACGAGAGCGGTAAAGCCGTGGTCGTCAAGGGAATCGAATTTGAGAGCCTGCGATATGCGGGCGACCCGGTAGAACTTGCCAGACGGTACGTAGAGCAGAAAGCCGATGAACTGGTCTTCCTCGATATCTCAGCCTCGACCGATGACAGAGCCACGATGACCGATGTGATCAGAAGAGTCGCTGACGAGGTTACGATCCCGTTCTGCGTCGGCGGCGGAATCAAGAGCTTCTCCGATTTTGAGCGGGTGCTTGGTGTAGGCGCAGGTAAAGTTGGAATCAACACTGCAGCAGTCAAGAACCCGGAACTGATCAAGGAAGTTTCGGATGCGTTCGGGTCTGAGAAGATCGTCGTTGCGATCGACTGCAAGCGCAGGTTCGAGGAGGGCGATGGAAAGACATTAGTTGAGCTCGAAGACGGAAGCAGCGCTTGGTACGATGTCGTCATATACGGCGGCAAAGAGCTCACCGGCATCGATGCCATAAAATGGGCACGAAAGATGCAGGACTTAGGCGCTGGCGAGATACTGCTCACAAGCAAGGATCGGGACGGGACAAAGGACGGCTATGACATTCCGGTAACGAAAGCAATCGCCGAAGCAGTGGATATTCCAGTGATCGCATCAGGCGGCGTCGGGACGATGGAGCACATCTACGAGGCGTTTGTTAATGGGGCGGATGCGTGTCTCGCAGCGAGCATATTCCACTACGGGACGTATACGGTGAGCGAGATCAAGGAGTATCTGCGAGGGCGAGGGGTGGGGTGAGAGCATCAGCCCATTGTGAGTGCACTACTGCACCCGCAAAATGGACGAAACAATACTACACAGCACCGATCTGCCGGAGTCGGTCTGGTAGCAGGGGTCTTTCCAGCATCCAAGGCTGCGAAGATGGATCCTGTGGATGCGCTGCGGCATGAGTAGACCCGAAACAGATTCTCAAGCTCTTCAGAAAGCTAAAGTCAGGAGCCCCTAGCAGACAATTCTGATGGCTATGTATGAGCCTCGATGATACGAACGGTTGTGGAGCGGGGGCGGTGAGATGTTCGGAAGTTGAGGGGTCCGGATACACCGGTCAACAGGCTTGGGGGTAGGCTAATAAGAGGCGATTACTCGCCCCCCCTCGTCTAATAACGGTACGTGAAAGTTTCCCTTCATACCGCTGCCAACGGCTTTGCTTCGCAGTCAAGCATCTCGCAACCCTTTCAGTACCCGGGCAGCGGCACGCAGATCGCACTGATCATTGCAGAAGCTACGTATTTCGGGAAATTGGATGACATTTCACCACTTCTCATCGAACACGGTGTTTTGATCGGTGTGTCGCTGAGTGCGGTCACGTTTGTCGGGGTATCGCTCGCAACACCGAAACCGGATGATCGCAGGCTTGCCCCGTTCTTTGCCGACGTGGCAGAGCGTTTCCTGAAGACGGCGTCAGTGGACCCAGGCGACCCGGCATACAAGCGGTTCAAAAGCGAGATAGAGGAGTGCGCTTCGGGAGCGCGCGTCCATCTCAGCGCCGTGATCAAGATGAAGAGCAGGTTTGACTGGGGCAAACTGGTCATGAAACTCACAGATACTGGTGCATGGATCGCACCGAGCGGGGTTGAGGTCGCATACCGGCTGTCGAGCACTGACATGCTCGCATGTCCGAGGATCGTGCACGGCGGCGAGGATCAGGTATGGATCTTTGCTGAGCCGGATGCGGATCAGGCGGATGATATCAGGGCAGAGATGTTTGCGGCGTACCGTGAGGTCCTGGATGTGGCTGCGGCGACGGTGTAGCCTACCCTGCTACCCTGCTACCCTGCCACCGACGGACTGTTGCCCATGCATGGCGTGGTACCGCAAACCCTCTCGCACCATCATAAACGTTTTATGTCAACCGCACCAATAAATATGTGATGGGGATCACTATCTACAGGAGGTTGGTACTCTGGTTCGTGTTCATCTCGCTGCTGTCACTCGGTCTCGCGACCCTGATAGGCATTCATTCCATCGATGAAATCGTTGTGAAACAGGCACAGGATGATGTCAGATCAGATCTCAACACGGCGCAGGAGGTATACAATTACAGGATGGAGAAGGTCAGGGATTCGGTCCGTTTCACAGCGAACATCGAACCGATCCAGACCGCACTGGCTAATAACGATACCGATGTTCTAAAATATAAATTGAAAAGAATAATGGATTATGAAGACCTCGGCATCCTTGTAATCACCGATGCCACTGGCAGGGTGGTGGTGCGCGGGCAGAGCAGTGCTTACGCGGACTCGCAGGCAGACGACCCGCTGGTGATGCGATCGCTCGCCGGCATGACCGTGGTATCGACCCAGATCGTTCCAAGACCGAAACTGCTGCTTGAGGGAGGGGATCTCGTGGAACGTGCATACACAGAGTTTGTCGACACTCCAAATGCAAAGCCGACATCGAGAACCAACGAGACCGCAGGAATGATGATCAAGGCTGCATCTCCGATTTATCACAACGGCACCCTGATCGGAGTGATCTATGGCGGGCATCTGATCAATCGAAACTACGGAATCGTGGACCGGATCAAAAGCATCGTGTATGGGGACGAAGAGTACGAAAGTCGAGATATTGGAACCGCAACGATTTTTCATGGTGATCTGAGGATTTCTACCAACGTCTATGAGAGCGAGGGGAATCGCGCAATCGGGACCCGGGTTTCGGAAGAAGTGTACGATGCAGTGCTGATATCAGGAGAGAAATGGATCGACCGTGCTTTTGTTGTCAATGCGATGTATATAACGGCTTACCAGCCAATATACGATATTGATGGAAACATAATTGGAATATTGTACGTGGGACTGCTTGAAAAGCCATTCGATGATATGAAACGTGAGATGATCACGAAATTCACCGTTGTCATCCTTTTCGCGGTCATACTGTCCATAATCATTGCGGGCGTTCTTGCGCGCAGCATATCCAGACCGACCTCCGAACTGGCACGTACCGCCAAAGCGATCGCTGATGGCGACCTTACAAAGCGCGTAAACATCGAACGGGCTGATGAGATCGGCGAACTTGCGGTTTCGTTCAACTGGATGGCTGATGTTCTGAAGAAGAATGCCGACGATATCGAAGAAAAAACGGCAGAACTGGAGCGCATGAATATGGAACTGAAGGAACTGGACAAGATGAAATCCGAATTCATTGATATAGCCGCCCATGAACTGCGAACCCCGCTTACCACTATCAAAGGCTATCTCGATCTCTCGCTCGACGGCACGCTCGGCGAATTCACAGATGCTCAGGTATCGAAGCTAAAAATCATGAATAGAAACGCTGATCGGCTCATTGGTCTGGTCGGTGATCTGTTGAACCTGTCTGAGATTCAATCAAAACAGTTGCAACTCACAAAAGAGAGATCATCGCTCAAACTGCTTGTGGAGACTGCGGCAGGACACGCAAAGCCGCTTGCCGATTCAAGAGGGCACAATATAGTGGTAAACATCCCTGATGACATAATCATAACGTGCGATCGGGGAAGACTCATTTATGCGATGTATCATCTGCTCGATGATGCGGCGCGGTACACTCCGGAACCCGGAACGATCAGGGTCGATGCGGGCGTCGAAACCGCGGGCATACACCTCCGTGTCAGCGATACCGGGATCGGCATCCCGGAAAATGAACTTGGGAACATTTTTATGCCGTTTTATGAATTAAAAGACTCGATGCAGCACACAACAGGCACAGCCGGCATCGGGCTATCGATCGTGAGGGGGATCATTGAGGCACATGGCGGCGTGATCTGGGTGGAGAGCGAGGTTGGACAGGGGACGACGTTTCATATCGTGCTGCCGGACGAGTAGGGGCAGCCGGTGCGATCCTTATCAACTGCGCACAAATACAGTATCTCCGAAAGAAACCGGTCATATATTTATTAGGACTACCTAACTATCCAAACCACCCAACTACACAAACCCGTTCTGAAATCAGTTAGCTGTACTCCGAAATTCGATCTTACAGATAGAAACCAAAAGTTTTAAATATTAGGATATCCATAAAAATATCATACAAAGAAAGTTCCAATTCAGACCCAA
>JAUWHQ010000173.1 GCA_030605805.1 Methanosarcinales archaeon
AACAGGACGCAGAGGTGACATCGATCATTGATGCGGCAAAGCGCAGAGGCGAGCGGATCACTGGTGAGAAGGTGGCATCTGCAGAGCACGAGATCGAGCGTATCAGAAAGCAGGAGATCTCGAGCGCGAATCTTGAGGTCAAGCGGATGATGCTTAATACGCGCAAAGGAATACTGGACGAGACCTACCGTCGGGCACTGGAACGCATTCGCGAACTGGACAGTACAGCGCTCATAAGACCGCTGATCCGGGCACATAGTGGCGATGCCACCCGGGTGTACTCGAACAAGGCAGATCAACCGACCGTTGAGCGATTGTGCGATGAACTACTTGAGGCTCAGCTAACAGAACTTGAATACGCAGGCAATATTGACTGCATGGGTGGAATCGCCCTTGAAAACAAAGATGGGACTGTAAGGCTGGATTACACATTCGATACCATCATGGACGAGGTCAGCGAGCAGTCGATGAAGCAGATATCAGGTATCCTGTTTGAGCAGACATGAATATCGTCTTGTCGATCGGCGGCTCGGTTGTTGGGCGCGATCAGGATAGAATCTCACGATACGCGAAGATGCTCCGGGACGTGGCGTCGGATCATACCGTCTTCGTGGTGGTCGGCGGCGGCAAGACCGCCCGCGATTATATCGGGAGAGCCCGCGCATTCGGGGCAGACGAGGCATTCTGCGATGCGATCGGGATTGCGGTCACTAGATTGAATGCGCGTCTCCTCATCGCAGCGCTCGGGCACGATGCATACCCGGTTCCACCTGAAACACAGGAGGCTGCTCTGGTTGCAGCGCTCTCAGGGAGGATCGTTGTCATGGGCGGGACGATCCCGGGGCACACGACTGATGCGGTTGCGGCTATACTTGCCGAATACGCACAGGCAGACCTCCTGATCAATGCCACAGCAACAGACGGGATATACACAAAAGATCCGAAGAAGTATCCTGACGCTGTGAAACTGGACGAGATCTCCCCTGAACGGTTGGTCGAGCTTATCGCCGCTGAAAGGATGGGGGCTGGCGCGAACCTGCCGCTTGATATGCTTGCTGCAAAGATCATCGAGCGGTCAGGGATTCTTACGGTCGTGATCGATGGGAGCGATCCTTCGAACGTTATCGACGCTCTGCGTGGAGGGCAGATCGGGACGTATGTGAGATAGTGGCAAGCCCATCTGACAAACGGTCAGGTGTCTTTTGGTTTTATGTGCCCCACGAATGGGGGATTAGGTCTTTTTTGGTAACGGATTGGAGAAACAGTGCTGGTAAATCCATATTATTCATCCGGGCGCGTCTGCCTGTTGGAGTCCACCGCAATCCCGGTCCAGCACACGGTCTCGCCGCATCCCCGTGTCCGCTCATGCCCAAGCAGCCCGAGCAGGCGCTCACGCAGCACATTTGCCTCGACACTCGTCCTGACCCTGGGTCTCTCGAGATCGATCCTGATGATCTCCCTGATCTGCCCTGGTCTTGCAGAGAGCACCACCACCCGGTCAGCAAGATATACAGCCTCATCGATGCTGTGTGTGATGAACAGAACCGTTTTGCGGGCTTCGCCCCATATCCTGAGCAATTCGCCCTGCAGGATGTTTCTGGTCTGCGCATCGACCGAACCGAACGGTTCATCCATCAACAGCACCTCAGGATCGTTTGCAAGCGCCCTTGCAATCGCGACCCGCTGCCGCATCCCTCCCGAAAGTTCGTAAGGGTAGCTCCGCTCGAATTCATCCAATCCGACCATTCTCAGGTATTTTCGTGCGATTTCGTACCGTTCATCCTTTGGAACACCCTTGATCTCCAGTCCGAAGGCGACGTTGTTGATTATCGTCCTCCACGGGAAGAGTGAATACTCCTGAAATACCATGCCCTGCCTTGGATCAGGGGATCGTATGACCCTGCCATCGAGCAGCACCTCGCCGGACGTGGGCTGGTCCAGCCCTGCAATGATCCGCAGCAGCGTTGTTTTGCCGCAGCCGGACGGACCGATGAAACAGAGAAATTCCTTGTCAGGAACCTCAATATTGATATTCCGGAGTGCTTCGACCGTCCCAGCCTCTGACTCAAACACCCTCGAGATGTTGGATATCGTGAGCATTATGGTTATTTAGCAGTCACAATGATCGATAACCTTTTCGTTTTGATCTCACTTTGATTCCGTCGTCTTTCGGGAGATGCGCCATCACAGATGAGTCCATCTCCCCGGGATCAGGAGCGTTTAAACATCAGGGACATTATGCTCGGCTTAGCACCCTTCGTATGTTCTGATTGAAGGGGAGCCATCGGCATACCCATGCCAGGGGATTCTAATAACTCCTTATTGAGCCGGTCAGTTATTTCCCCAAATATCCTCTTATAGGCAGTGCAGTGAGGGTCGACGCCCTTTATTTCACCTCCGGTAGGGGCTATGGCATTGTAGGGGCATCCACCTCGACAAAATCTGATGTAGGCACATTTCCCGCATTCCCGGTCCACATATTCCTTAAACCGGTGCATAAGCTTCCATGCGTCAGACCGGGCAAGATCAACCTCTTTGGGATGGTCGTAAACATTGCCCATAACATACTCTGGCATGCCTACGAAGCGATAGCAGGGATATATGCCTCCATCAGGTCCCACCGCAAAGGTACTTCCCATACAATCCACGAAAGTGCAGACATTGCCTCGATGGGTGAACACGCCTTTGCACAGGTTGTCGATGTTCATGATTTCAATATCGCCCAGGTTCTCCAGATATTTATCCAGAAGGTAAACTAACAATTCCCCATACTCTTCCGGATCAAGCGCCCATTTTTCAGGGTTTTCGTCACGTATCGATGGTAGTGCGGGATGCAATTTAAGAGTTAAACCATTCTTCAGGAAAAAATTGAAAATATCCTCCTTAAACTTTACAGAATAGGACGTGAAGGTGCAGATGAAGCTCACCTTGAGACCATGGGCACGGGCAATTTCATAGCCCTGCATGGTC
>JAUWHQ010000136.1 GCA_030605805.1 Methanosarcinales archaeon
ATATCGATTGGAAAATAGCTGAAAAATATGTTAACACCCTCGCAAACCCGAATTACAAAAGCAGTTAAACAAGGAAAGAGGTATCTGGTCAAGAGATTACAGTATCTGCTAACTCATTCGTTTTATGCGAAATTGTTGGCAGTAAGAACAGTAACACAGAATAAGGGCAAGAGAACAGCAGGAATCGATGGCAAGAAGTGGATAACGCCTAATGCCAAAATGAACGCTGCTCTAAAGTTATCTGATAAGAAGTATAAAGCAAAACCATCAAGAAGGGTCTACATCCCGAAACATGGAACGACAAAGAAGCGCCCCCTGAGTATCCCGACCATGCATGATAGGGCGATGCAGGCACTGTACGCCCTTGCATTAAGCCCAATTGCGGAAGCAACCGCAGATATCTGCTCGTTTGGCTTCAGAAAGTACAGAAGCGCGCATGATGCGTGTGCACAGGCTTTCAATTGCTTAAGCACGAAGAATTCTGCGGAATGGGTTTTGGAAGGTGATATCAAGGGCTGTTTCGATAACATCAACCACGAATGGCTTCTGGACAACATTCCGATGGATAAATCAGTACTAACGCAGTTTCTCAAGGCGGGATTCGTGTATAATCGTAACCTGAATCCTACAAAAGCAGGAACACCACAAGGGGGAATTATCTCCCCGATATTGGCGAATATGACTTTAGATGGGATGGAGAATGTAATTTCATCTGAATATCATGCCAGTAAAAGTGGAATAATCAATAAAAGGCGTCATAATCCTCATAAGGTGAATTTTGTGAGGTATGCAGACGATTTTATTGTTACTGCGGATTCGGAAGAAACCGCTAACAAGATTGCTGAACTGATTAAATTGTTCCTGAAGGAACGAGGTCTGGAATTATCGGAGAAAAAGACTCTGATCACCCATATCGATGATGGTTTTGACTTTTTGGGCTGGAACAACCGGTGGGTATAAGGGAAAACTCCTGATTAAGCCATCTAAGAAATCGGTTGCGAAGGTCACTCGTAAGATGGGGGACACAATCAAGAAGGCGAAAGCATGGAAACAGGAGAATCTTATAGGTGCTTTGAACCCCATCATCATTGGCTGGTCGAATTATCATCGATCAGTCGTATCCAAGGAGGTGTTCAACAATCTGGACAATATAATCTGGAATATGCTTTGGAGATGGGCGAAGCGGAGACATCCGAATAAATCCAGGACATGGGTCGCTAATAAATATTGGCATACCGAAGGACGGAGGAACTGGGTGTTCTCTACGGGAACGATTCGGCTAAAACGCTTCTCAGATACGAAGATTGTCAGACATATTAGTCTGAAGCTCGATAAAAACCCTTATCTTGACTATGAATACTTTAACTTGCGGAGACTCATAGGGAGGGTCCGAAAACTGCTGCCCTGGGACTGAAAGGGTTACAAAATGCTTGAGCCGTATGCAGCGAAAGTCGCACGTACGGTTCTTAGACGAGGAGGCGTGAGTAATCGCGTCTTCTTAGTCTACCGGGTCGCCGATACTCTTTAATACCCCCAACGCCGAAGTCTGCTGTATGTGCCCAGGTGGCCTAGCTGGGAGGGCGCCAGACTCATAGGGAAAAGACAAGCGCGCCAACCTGAGAAATCTGGAGGTCACGGGATCGAAACCCGTCCTGGGCACTTCACATATTCAACCACTTTTTTGTAGTCCCGCATGGTTCCGTATTTCCGGTTGAAAAAGGTCAATATGTTCTTTACATCTCGGTCGAGCAGAAAATCTACATTTGGATGTCTTGTTGTCACGTATCCTGGCCAATCGATGATTTCAACACCGGTAGGGCTGACAAACACGTTGTACTCGCTTAAATCCGAATGAATGAACCCATGTTCGTACGCTTTTCCGATCTGCTCGATGATCCTGTCCAGAAACCAGCCCGGGTCATCCACAGTCGTCTTTGACAGTTCGATGCCGGGCGCCACGCTCATAACGACTATGTGCCGGTTATGATCCACGCATCGTGGTACGGCAACAGAGCCGTGCAGCGCGATCAACGCCTCGTGCTCACGCTCGGCAGCACGCCCGGCTATAAAGATCCAGTGGTCCCGGGTCCCGGTATCACGCTGGCGTGTCACCTGTTTGAAACTCGTCTGCCCGGCACGGTGAAACTTCAGGATGACGGGCTCACCATCGTAGATCCCTTCATACACGACCGATTCCTTACCAACGCCGATGTTGTCTCCGATCGCAGACAGCCCTCTCCGCGCCAGCGTGCCGAGCGCAAGGGTATCATACCCTTTGAAATAGATCTTGCAGCCTTCATAAGGCACACTGCTTTTTCTGACGAGCCCAAACTCAAGAAGCCTGCCGATACGATATGAAACTTCCTTGTCACGTAATTTTGCAAACGATGGTATCATCTCCAGTGGAACCCATTGGTAAGACTTCATACCAACCTCTATGCCGGTAAGGGTGCGGAAATCGTTTTTTTCCAGTTTTTTAAAAACCGCGCTGTTGAACATTAGAATAAGCCAAGGTCCGGATTCGAACCGGAATGGAATCGCTCTGCAGGCGATTGCGTAGCCGCTCCGCCACCTTGGCGCCCGGGTAATGTGTGTTATGCGGATGCTGCTTTGCATCTCGCTTGAGTGCCTTTAGTGCCACGCCATATAAAAGATTTGCGTCGCATCGGTGCCGGATGCTTCTCCACCACCATAACCACCAGATATCCCAGGAACCCGGGGGCACTACCTGAACATATCAACCGTCTTTTTCACGATATTTATCTTCCCCATAATAGTGATGCGGTCGCCGATTTCGATGATCAGGTCGCCGTGCGGGATCAGGGTGTTGTTATCTCTGCGGATCAGCACGATCAGCGAATCGAGCGGAATCTTGAGTTCTTTTATCGCTTTTCCGATCATCGCCGGATTGGTTACCGGGACCTCAACGATATCGCCGTGATCGCCGAGTTCGTACATCGAGAACATACTCGGGTGCCCGATCAGATGATCCAGAATCGCGGCTGTCGATGCGATCGGGCTCATCGACTTGATTCCAAGATCATGGAACGTTGACAGGTTCTTCGGGTCGTTCGCCCGTGCAATGAGTTTGCCCTCCCCAAACCCGAACTTGCTCTTTGCAACCTGACAGACCAGCATATTCACGCTGTCCTGATCGGTGGTCGCCACAAGGTATTTTGCGTGTTTGATGCCAGCCTTCTTAAGTACCGTAATATCACCGCCGTCCCCGTGCACGGTCGGTATTCCGAACTTCTCCAGACGCCTGCAATGCTCGATATCCGTGTCGATCACGACCACATTCTCCCCTCTTCTGGTCATACGGTGTGCAAGCGTGCTCCCGACACCGCCGCCTCCAACAATCAGTATCTCCATTGGTATCACCCTAAGTCTCGTTGCAATCGGTCTGGCAAGTATACCAGCCAGTATTACTGTGATGATGATGCATAAAAATACAAGCCCCATGATGGTGTCACCCACGTCTCCGTCGGGGATCTTGAGTGCGAAGTAGGTTGCCATCGATGCAGGCACCACCCCTCTCGGACCTATTGCGGATATGAACGATCGGTCTCTGATCCGCAGCGGTGAATGGGCGGTAGACGCAAAGACCGCAACCGGTCTCACGATGAGAATAAGAGCCGCGACAACGAGTACGCCGCGCAACCCCAGAGATGCGATGCTGTCGAATTGCAGCATTGCGGCAAGGAGTATGAAGATGACTGAGAGCAAAATAATTGATAAATAACTCTTGAACTCCTGTATCTCCTTTTTATACGGTATATCTGCCATCCCCAGGTATATTGCGGCGATCGCCACCGCTAATATGCCTGTTTCGCGTGAGATGATCTCCGCGATCGTATAGGTGATGAGAACAAAGGATATGGTGGTCAGATGCGCCAGTTGCCTTGTGACGACCCGGGTCTGCGATAGTGCAAATGCGCATGTCAACCCCATAATCACCCCGACGGTCACGCCGATTGCGATGCGCAGCAGGAACATGAGGATTCCGGATTCAACGGTTGGGTGTGGCATCATGATCCATTCAAAGATCACCGCTGCAAGGAGTATGCTAACCGCATCATTGAATACACCCTCCATCTCCAGAATGCTGCGTATCCGGTTATTAACCCTTATATCTCGCATCAGGGGCACAATAACCGTCGGACCGGTTGCCGCTATCAGCGCACCGAATAGGAACGCGAAAGCCCAGTCTAATCCTACCAGCAGATGTGCAGCAACAGCGCCGCCGATCATGGTGATCAGCACACCGACGCTGACCAGCGCAAGCACGCTATGCGATACTGTGCGCAGGTGCCTGATATCGATGTTGATGCCGCCATCAAAGACGATGATCACCACCGCAAACGTGACGACCAGTCTCAAGCCATCGCCATACATACGCGGGTCGATGACCCCTATGCATTCCGGTCCGAGCAGTATGCCTGCGGCAAGCAGAAATACGATGCTTGGTATCTGCACGACTTTACTGATCACCTGTGCGATGATGCCTGCCGCAAGGACCAGTGTGAATAGTGCGAAGATGTAAATCGGTTCCATGGTACCCAAAGATCACGCTCTATGAGATATGTGCAAGTGACGGCATAAGGTAGTTGTGGTGTGCAAGGTTGCCACCGGCAAATCCGCAACTACCGCTCGAGCATCGGAAACATAGATATACCATAACAACAAATTGTATGGATCATGAAATCCAAACAGCCGAGAAAGCAGAGGAAAGCACGGTATCAAGCTCCTCTGCATAAAAGACAAAAATTTATGAGAGCCCATTTAAGCAAATCGCTGCGGGAGAAATATGGGCGGCGAACGTTTGGTGTTCGCACCGGAGACACCGTAAAAATCATGCGTGGCGAATACGCAGGCACAGAAGGGAAGGTTGAGCGACTTCATCTCAAAGACTGCATGCTCGCGATCGATGGCGCAACATTATTTAAGGCGAACGGAGAAGAGGTTCCGAGACCAGTATATCCGTCAAACGTGATGATAACCAAACTGAATCTCGAGGATGAAATGAGAGAACAGACACTCGAACAAGGGTGATTTTAGTGAGCAGACATCAGAAAAGACTTTCAGTACCAAAATCGTGGAACATACCGAGAAAGGCACATAAATTCGCTGTCAAATCCACACCTGGACCGCATTCCGGATCAAAGAGTATTCCTTTAGTAGTGGTCATGCGAGACATATTGAAACTTGCAAATTCAAGCAGAGAGGTGAGGAGGATCCTGCATGACGGGAATGTTATGGTCGATGGCAACATTGTGCGTGATCATAGATTTCCGGTGGGGCTTTTCGATGTTATAACCATACCAAAAATCGATTCATCATACAGAGTCCTTTTGGACAGAAAACAGAGACTCATGCTCCATAAAGTCAGTGATTCGGGGATTAAATTGTACAGGATCAATGACAAAACAAACGTGAAGGGCGGGGCTATCCAGTTAAACCTCCACGACGGTTCAAATATCATTTCGGATGAATTTTCTTACCGTACATCTGATTCGGTACTTGTTTCGCTTCCTGAACGAAAGGTTCTCCAGCATCTCGTCTACAAACCTGGCAACCTCGCCCTGATCACCGGCGGAGCACACTCTGGAGAACTCGCAACGATCAAGGAGATCAGAAAGGTGCGAAGTTCGATGCCAAACATTGTATCTCTCAGGAGCACGTACGACTTTGAGACGGTTGAGGATTATGTGTTCGTGATCGGCAAAAACACGCCTGAAATAGAGCTTCTTGGCGAAAAAGGTGATGTGATTGACTGAAAACAGGATGCGCGAGATCGAGATTGATAAGGTGACCGTGCATTTCGGAGTGGGCGAGAGCGGACAGCGTCTGTTAAACGCTGAAAGCATTCTTTTCGAGATCACCCGCCAGAAGAACGTGAGAACGCTCTCAAAGTCTCGTATTCCTACCTATGGTATCAAACAAGGAGAGCCGATCGGCTGCAAAGTCACGCTTCGCGGAGAAAAGGCTTATACATTCCTTAATGCTGCGCTTGCTGCCATCGATCATAAATTATATGCGTCACAGTTCGATGCAACCGGCAATGTGTCTTTCGGGATCGAAGAGCACACCGATTTCCCAAATATGGCTTACGATCCGGATATTGGCATCTTCGGAATGGATGTCTGCGTAAGCCTCAAGCGACCGGGTTATCGGGTCAGCAGGCGCCGCATCCAGCAACGGAAGATATCGCATAATCACAGATTGACCGATAAGGATGCACTCCCATGGATGCATGATCGATACAACTTAGAGGTGCTCGAATGAGTGAGAATGTTACCACTGGCGGGGCTGTGAATGTGTGCAAGCGGTGCGGCAGGAAACAGGGGCTGATCCGGAGATACCGCATATATCTCTGTCGCCAGTGTTTCAGAGAGATCGCAAAAGAGATGGGATTTGAAAAATATAATTGACAAACGAGGTGACTTTAATGGTATTACTTGACCCGCTCGCTGACGCGCTATCAACCATACGGAATGCAGAGAGGACCGGAAAGGGCGAATGCATTATATGCCCTGCCTCAAAACTCATCGGCAACGTGTTGAGCGTGATTCAGAGCCAGGGATATATTGACGAATACGAGTTCATCGAGGATGGGAAAGCAGGCGTCTTCAGGGTACGCCTCAGCGGAAAGATCAACGACTGCAAGGTGATCAAGCCAAGATTTTCGGTCAAGCGAACCGATCTTGAACGATGGGAGAAGCGATTTCTGCCGGCGAGGAACTTCGGCGCTCTGATATTGACGACATCAAACGGCATATTATCGCACTACGACGCTCGAGAGAAGGCGGTCGGAGGGCAGCTCCTCGCTTATGTGTATTAGGTGGAATAATGGCAAAAGAACTCAAAAAAACGATTGCAATACCGGATAATGTGGATGTTTCGATCGATGGGAGGTCGGTTACGGTGTCGGGTCCGAATGGAGAGATCACCCGTGAATTGTGGCATCCGCACCTCAGCATTCAGCAGATCGAACAGAATGTATATGTCGATGTCGATACCATCATGGTGCGAAAGAAACAGAAAGCGATGGTTGGCACGCTCGCATCTCACATCCGGAACATGATCGACGGAGTTGTCAGCGGATACAGGTACCGGATGAAGATGGTATATTCACATTTCCCAATTCAATTGCGCGTCAAGGACGATAGACTCGTAATAGGCAACTTTCTTGGCGAGAAAAAGGAGCGAACAGCGCGGATATTATCCGGAGTCGATGTGGCACTGGATGGCGACGAGGTGGTTGTCACAGGCATCAACAAGGAGTTTGTAGGGCAGACTGCGGCAAACATCGAGCAGGCGACCCGGATCAAAGCCCGTGATCCGCGAGTGTTCCAGGACGGGATATACGTGGTCGGGAAGGAGACGATGGAATCGGTGGAGTAAGGTGATTATGATGGATGCTGCGACCAGACGATTATTAAATATCAGGAAACGACAAAAAAGTAAAAAGCCCACATTTAAGCGGACCGATCATCAAAAGAAAAAGAAACTGGATGATAACTGGCGACGCCCGAGAGGATTGCAGAGCAAACTGCGAAAGAGGATTGCTGCAAAGGGTGCGGTCGTGCAGGTAGGCTACGGCAGCCCACGCGCGGTCAGAGGACTGCACCCGTCCGGTTTTGAGGAGGTGCTGGTGAGAAATCCGCGGGATGTGCAATCAGTCGATCCGTTGTGTCAGGCTGCCAGAATCGCGCGCACCGTCGGCGTGAGAAAACGGCAGATCATCGAAGAGGCGGCAGATGGTCTCGGAATCCGGATATTGAATCCGCTGCCAAAGGAGGACCTGGTAGAATGACTGATCTCACCACTCAGCGGCGTATCGCTGCAAACGTCCTTGGCATCGGCGTGCATCGGGTCTGGCTTGACCCTACTGAAGCAACCGGCATCGCTCTTGCAACCACGCGGGAGGATATCAGGGATCTGATCGAATCAGACGCAATCAAGGCAAAGCCAGTGAAAGGCGTCAGCCGCGGCCGTGCACGGCAGAGGGACGCGAAACTGAAGTATGGGCACAGATCAGGGCACGGCTCACGCAAGGGCAGAAAGGGTGCCAGAGCGCCTGGGAAACGAGAATGGGTCACCAAGATTCGCGCGCTTCGCGCCCGCCTCAGGGAACTGCGTGACGATGAAACGCTTCCGCCGGACGTCTATTGCAAGATGTATCGGAGAGCTAAGGGCGGCGAATACAAGAGTGTGGCACATATCAATGCGCATCTTACGGCACAGGGATATCTCAAATGAATGTGGAAATCATCGAACTTGGCGACCGCAAGGCAAGATTCGTGTTATCTGGCGTGATGCCTGCGTTCGCAAACAGCATCAGACGCTGTATGCTTGCAGAGGTGCCCACAATTGCGATCGATTATGTGAACATCTATGACAACACCTCTGTGCTCTTTGATGAGCAGCTTGCACTCCGTCTCGGACTGGTTCCACTCACAACAGACCTTGATTCTTATGTACTGCCCTCAGAGTGCGACTGCGGTGGAGAGGGGTGTCCGCAGTGCCAGGTTTCGCTCACATTGTCGGCAGAGGGTCCAAAGATCGTCTATTCCACAGAACTGGTATCTACCGACCCGTTGATTGTGGCAGCCGAGGTGGTGCCGATCGTCAAGCTGACCAAGGGGCAACGAATCTCGCTTGAAGCGATTGCCAGACCCGGTATCGGGCGCGATCATGCGAAATGGCAGGCAGGTGTTGCCTGCGGATACAAGAACGTGCCGCAGATCGTGGTCTCTGATGCGTGTGATGCCTGCGGTATGTGTGTCGATGCATGCCCGCGCGGCGTACTGGTGGCAGCCGATGCCACAATCAAAGTAACCGACGAACGCTCATGCTCGCTCTGCAAGTCCTGCGAGGCTACATGCGAACTCGATGGAGCCATCACCGTCGGAACACATCCTGATTCCTTCATATTCACAGCCGAGTCTGATGGCTCGATGTCGATCGTTGAACTTATTACGAGGTCTGCCGATAACATCAAGAACAGAGCAAAAGCGCTGGACGAATACCTGAGCATCGTTGACTGAAAATAAGCGGGGGTTGCCCAGCCAGGTCAAAGGCGATAGGTTCAGGGCCTATTCTCGTAGGAGTTCGTGGGTTCGAATCCCACCCCCCGCATGCAAAAACTATTTATGCGATTCTGTCAGATTACTGTATGGGGAGTAGTATGCAGACCGATAATGAAAATGATATTGATCAGCACATAACGACGCTATTAACTGATATTCTCGCACCTACAAACTATGCCGAGATCAAGGGCATGCTTAAAACGGTTGATCTGCTTGCAGACTACGTCAAACTCGAAAACGTGCGCACAATACTTGAAAATGATGTGTTGTTCCGTGAGAACAGAGACATTGCGGTGATGGCTCTCGATATTCTGAGAAAGATGCATGATAATGAGCAGGGTCAGGAATCTGATACCTGCGGGACCAAAGTTGTCGATGCGGTGAACGAGGCGCTGGGTCGGGCAGAAGCCGAAACAATCACCCTATCTGAAAGCACGGATGATGCGGAAGAGGTGGTTGCTGCCATTACACCTGAAAAAACACCTGAACCGGCAGAAGTTGAAGCAACATCGATCGATGCGACCGAAACAGAGCCAGAGCAGGCGTCTCAGAAATCACCGGAAACCAATACGATCATCGAGATTCCGGTGTCCGCGTATGAGGTGGCAGAAGATTCCAATCCCCCTGACGCGGCGGAAGATTCGTTTGATTCGATGGATAGCCAGACGTTAGAATCTGAATCCGAACCGGCAGCACAGGATTCGGGATTTCCAGGATTGCCAGACGACGGTGGATTGCCTGATTCAGCCGATTCAATGGAGAGTCAGGCTCCTGAGATTGAATCTGAGTTAGCATCTCCGAGTGTGGAGTTTTCCGGGCTGTCAGATGATGCGGGACCGCTCGATTCGGTGGAAGACTCGATTGGTTCGATGGATAACCAGACGATAGAACCTGAATCCGAACCGACAGCACAGGATTCGGGATTTCCAGGATTGCCAGACGACGGTGGATTGCCTGATTCAGCCGATTCAATGGAGAGTCAGGCTCCTGAGATTGAATCTGAGTTAGCATCTCCGAGTGTGGAGTTCCCTGGGCTACCAGATGCTGCGGAGCCACCCGATTTGGCTGGAGATTCGGTTGGTTCGATGGATAGCCAGATGCCGGAACCTGAATCCGAACCGGCAGCAGAGGGTGCAGGGTTCCCCGGATTGCCTGATTCAGCCGATTCAATGGAGAATCAAACTCCTGATATTGAATCTGAGTTAGCATCTCCGAGTGTGGAGTTTCCCGGGCTGTCCGATGATGCGGAGCCACCTGACGCGGCAGATTTGGCAGGCAGCAGTCCGTTTGAGGACGATCCGGACCAGACGCCGGCATTTCCTGATGACGGAGATATGTCTGGCTCGACGGATTTGGCGGGAAACGAGGCAGGCAACGATCTGGAACAGCAGTGGAAACAGACCGTCCAGAGAATAAAGGAATTAAAAACCAGATATGTGACAAAATAAGGTGTAACCCAGAGCAAACCACACGAACACGGGTGACATACCGACCCATATCATATCATATCATACCCCGTGTCGTAGCTGTAATAGTTTTTTGGAAATATACGTGCCACACTACGACCCAACACGATTGGAACGCCTGATTTTTCCTGGCGCAACACAACTCGGGTCAGCACCCGGGGGATGCGGGCAGCCCCGACCTGTCGAAACACTTTAATAGTACCAAGCGGTACACTCAAACAGATAACAGGCAGGTGTTTGCTTCATGTCCAACATACAAAAATGTTACCAGTGTGGACTGTGCACCGGAATATGTCCGATGCGAATGGTCTCAAAGATGTCGCCAAGGGGCGCGATATATAGCAATAACATCTATGACACGCCGACGAACGATGTCTGGCAGTGTCTGACATGCGAACTCTGTTCATCGCAGTGTCCGCAGGGCGTTTCGTTCTCTGATTTTGTGTTAGAGGAAAGGGAGGGAAAGACTCTGGCAGATATCCCCCACGAAGGGGTTTTCTCGAGCATTTCAGACCTTATGTCGATGCTGGATGCGGGCAAGGTGACCTTCTTGCAGGGTGCGGAAAAATCATCTTACGGCTATTTCCCGGGATGTCTCGACTTCCACAATCTATTCTTTGGTCTGGATGATGTGGATTTCACAGAGATTGCAGAATCGAGCCTGAAATTGCTGAAACACGCAGGAATTGACCCAATGGTTATGCAGATGAAGTGCTGCGGGCACGATCAGTTGTGGCAGGGAAACAAGGAGCTGTTTGACCGATTGGTTGAGTATAATACCAGATATATCGAGGAGAGCGGGATCGACACCCTGATCGTGAGCTGTGCCGAGTGTTACCGGACGCTTACAAAGGATTACGATCTCAACGTCGAGGTCAAGTACATATCAGAGCTGCTTGGTGATGCGAAGTTTGATGCGAAATCGGATGCGACGGTGACATATCATGACGCGTGTCGTCTTGGACGGCACTGCGGTGTCTACGATGCTCCGCGAGAATCGCTGTCAAATGCTGGCATGAATATTGTTGAGATGGCGCATTCGAAAGAGGATGCAAGATGCTGCGGCGTCAGTTCGCTGATGAACTGCAATGAGGTAACAAAGGCGCTGCGGGTCACACGGATGAACGAGGCTGGCGATACGGGTGCATCCGCGATGGTAACGTCCTGCCCCAAGTGTCTTGCGCATTTCAACTGCCTGAAGAAGGACGAATCAACCGATTACAACTTCGAGGTGGTCGATCTTTCGGTGCTGCTGGCACGGCAACTGAATGGCAGTCAGAAGTGAGCGATTCCGGTGTGTGCAGGTATTAAGATCGGACGGCGAAAAGGTGCGCCGCGCACTGGCTGAGGCTGGCGCACTCCAGAGAGATGCAGTGATCCGGAGGGATGCCGATTATCTATATCTCCCGGTTAAACACGGAATCAGCATAGAAGACCGCTTTCCGGACCTCAAATCATGCGTTCAATACAGGGAGTTTGAACGAAGAATCGAACCATCATTTGAGGAGATTCTTGGTTTTATCCCATCGTACGAGGTGATCGGCGATATTGCGATCATCGATGCCGACGATTCTTCTGATGCTGGACGAATCGCTGATGCGATCCTTCTGATGCACAAGAACGTGAGGACTGTTCTTGCGGCATTGACCGATGTGCATGGCGAGTTTCGGATCAGGGATTTTCGTGTGATAGCAGGCGAACCCGATACAGAGACCGTGCATAAGGAGTACGGCTGCCGGTACGAGGTTGATCTTGCGCGCGTCTATTTCACGCCGAGGCTTGCAACCGAGCGCAAACGCATAGCAGACCAGGTCCGCGAAAGCGACGTCGTTGTCGATATGTTTGCAGGCGTCGGACCTTTTAGCATCCTCATTGCGAAATCAGCCAGATATGTGATTGCAATCGACAAGAATCCAGTGGCAATCGAGTATCTGCAGAAGAACGTACGGTTAAACTCGGTAAATAACATAAAAATCATCTGTGGTGATGTGCGTGACGTGGCATCTGGTCTGCGCGATACGGCGGACCATATAATCATGAATCTGCCGCATTCGGCGCAGGAGTTCCTTGACTGTGCGCTAACGATCATAAAACCCGGCGGCATCATCCATTACTACGACATCAGACCGGATGAGGACTTGTTTGAAGGCGCGCAGAAGACGATCGAGCACGCTGCGGAGATGCATGGCATGACCGCGCGCCTTCTGGATCGGCGAGTCGTCAGGTCATACTCGCCGCATCAGTACAATGTCGCGCTGGATGTGGAGATCTGCTCGCGCCAGAGCGGCGGCGCATAGCCACCACAGATATATGACCGCGCGCCTTCAGCCCCACCCGAACAAGGCTCGAACAGGAGGCTGTTAATTTGTCGGGTGCTCTGGTTCTGACTCGTTTATTTTTAGATGTCCGAAACTTGTTGTGGCAGAAACGATGCCGTGATACTCGTCACAGACCCCCGACTAAAGTCTGGGGTATCGTTACCCACTGGGGGGCGTGTGACATGTGAGGACGAGCGCGGACCGAGGAGGATTACTAATCATTACTAATCATTACTTGGTAACTGACATTCCGCAGGTCGCCATCCATTTTCCACAATTTCTACTGATAGTGGTTTTGAATATCTAAAAAATATTATTTTTATACTGTAGTGGCGCAACATATCCAATTTCAACTGGGGATGCGTTACATCGCACATTCCACGCGTCGTTCCTCAAAAATGTGGCTTTTAATATTTTCTGGATGCAATGATTCCTTTCAATTATATCACTTGCAGATTTACGCTGATACCCAGGTGAACAAATCTGCGTCTGATCCGCGTTAATCGGCGGTTCATTATATTTTTAACCGACCGGAATACATTTAAAAGTGTCTCAAACATAATACTTTTCGCATTCTTTCCCCATCAGGCTCAAAATATCCCATAACTCCTCAGTCATGTTCGCAAGTCCCCGCTCAGAAGCCCCACCAAGTCGAATCGTTGCTTCTGTGATCCCCCTGAACAGAAAAAACACCCACCGCATCGTAGGATTCTGCACAGGTTTATTCACCTGATTTCTAACAAATTTTCCGGTCTTTTTCAACCTCTGCCTAAGCGTCCACTGAGCAATTGAATAAATGAACAGACACAGTACCATAATCATTGCCAATGCTTCGATTCTGCTTTCTTTCTTCAAATACACCTCTGAAACATGAAAACTCTTATCTTTCAAAAACCGGAACCCACGCTCGACCGTACTCTGACTTTTGTAATATGACAGGATTTCATCAGCCGTAAGACCTGGATCATTGGTTGCCAGAATAAATCGCCCCAGTTTTTCACGTTTTCGTGCAATTGCCGGTTCATCCACCACGATCTTGGCTTTCACCGAATAATGTGTCTCAAGCTCCTCTCCTTTCTTCGGTCTTCCCCTTTTAC
>JAUWHQ010000016.1 GCA_030605805.1 Methanosarcinales archaeon
CAGAGAGCACAGAGGGGACAAAAGAGGAAAATAACAACTCTCTGTGTTCCTCTGTGCTCTCTGTGGTTTAATCTTCCTTGCCATGACCGGATCCTCCGGAAGAGTGAAAAAGTGCTTGTAACGCGAATTGTCAAAGAGCCATATATACGCACAACCCGGATCAAACCCCGCCTACCAGCAGTTTGAAGACCAGCAGACTGACCGTCACCATGATTATGGAATGTTTGAGCCCTGATAGCACGCTTCCTTCGCCCATCACACCCGCGATCAAACCGGAGCAGAGCCCCTGGATGAGTGATGCATGGAAGAACATGCGTTTGTAGGCGTCAAGGTCAAAAGCACCAAGGAATCCGGCGTTCCCTCCGGATGCAACCATCTGTTCGCCGGCTTCCGCCATCTGCGTCAGAAACGTGTCGGTGATCACATAGATAACCCCGACAAAGACGAGGAATGAGATGTATATGATTATAATATAAATCATCATATTCATCACCCGTTCCCGCTTGAGCGTCTGCTCGGTCTCGGCATCCCGCGCAGCCACCTCGAGCACCTCTCCGATGTCGCCGCTCGATTCGTTCGCGCGGGTGATCAGAGTGATCGATCTCGACACCACATGCGTTCTGATACGGTTTGCAAACCGCACCAGCGAATCATTGACGTCCATACCCCAGTTGACATCCTTCCAGATCAGCTTGATCTGCTTGCTGAGCGCGCCGATGTCTGATTTCGCCATCAATTTGATCGAATCCCGTATCGTCATGCCGGTTTCGTTCGTGCTTGCCAGTTTGCTTAAGAAACCCGGAATCTGATTCTGGAGTCTCTTTTCACGCATGCTCTTTGCTTCGTGGAAGATTGCGAGCGGAACGATCGCTATATAGAACGAATACACGAGATAATCATCCAGGAAGTTGATGATGAGATCGAGGTTCAACAGTTCGTTTCGGTGTGTTATTGCCGCAATGACAAAGAAGATCAACGCGAGCGGGATACTTGCGACTAATATGTTGATTGGCTGTATCTTCACCGATTTTAATGGATCACGGAGTACCTGCTTGAACGCGAGCGTTTTTCTGGATTTTATGAAACTTTCCCACCTCTGCTTCAGTGTTTTCAGCCGCTTTGTCTCAGGATCAGGGGTTGCGTTCTTGTCGATCTTCAGGCTGGCAAGTTCAGGCGGCATAACAACGTCGCGGTTGAGGTTGATTCGTGTGCCGAGAAGTGCAGGGATGCCGCCAGCCGATGGTGACAGCATATTGATCATAACCACGAACATGACCGAACCGATCGGGATCACTGCATAGATGATCGCATACAGCATCATATCGCTTCCTGATCCCATCAGCACCATCATCACGCCCATGATGATGATAAAGAGGGGACCTGCCACAAAAGCGGTCACATAAGACTCTGCGATCAAAGCAAGCGTCTCGAGATAGCCCTTCTGATCTATGGCAGCATCTTTCAGGTACTGGTCTGACTTGTCCCTGAAGTATCTGGGGATGTCGCCGCCGCTGTCGATGACCGAGAGCAGGTTGTGCGTCAGGTCCTGAAACTTAGCAGAGACGGTCATTTCAGAGACATTCTGGAGAGCTATACGCAGATCGTGCCCGAAATACTCCATATCCCGGACGATCATGTCCACTTCCTTTGCAACCTCGCCGTACGTATCCTCGCACTTTGCGAGCGATTTGAATATCTCGATGATGTTCATGCCGCCATTTGAGAGTGCATACATGAATGTGACCGCATACGGGAGGTTCTGGTTGATCGCGGTCTTGCGCTCGCCCGCCTTGAAGGACGGGTAGAGCAGGAACAGGACATAGACGATTCCGCCGAGTACGACACTGAGAAAGACTATAGCGAAGAGCGAGATAAATATCCACTTGTAATCAAGCAACCACGCCGTTGATTCGCTGAATGTCAGTTTTGTGATCGTTTCAGGCAGTCCGATGACTGTAATGGCGATGAAAGAAAATATCAGTCCGAGAATCGCTCCGATGATTCCTGCGAGCACGGAATAGAAGATGGAGCTTGATATATACATCTCGTAAGATATTGGCATACGAGCCTGCTGAAGCTTGGTGCGCAGATCCTGATACTGCTCTGAATGCGCTTTGATATGGTCGCCGAGCACCACGAACGGGACCATCATAAACAAGCGTAACCATTGATGGAACTGTTTGGCGAATTTATCGGATGATGAAGCTGAAGTTTCGTCCTCGTCAGCCGGTTTACCAAGCTCATGTATCGCGGAAAGGATTCGTATCTTGTGCTCCTCAGCCTTTTCTCCGATTCCGGTACCCTCTGCCCCTGCTGCCAGTCCGAACATCTCGGATAGTTGATCTGCTGAAATTGAGGGGGCAGCGATCGTTGGTGCGGGCTCGGGTTCTTCCGGTTCAACCGTTTCTGCCGGCATCTGTCCTGTCAGAAGAGCTTCGGCTTCGTTCTCGTCGATTACTCCGTCATCGACTGGTACTTCGCTTTTTTCGGGTTTTGGCTCATCCCGGACGCCGGATCGAGCTCCACCTGCCGCGGCGCGGAGTCCTTTTTTAGCCTTCCCGGGTGTTATCGTTGGTGCGTGCTCGGGTTCTTCCGGTTCAACCGTTTCTGCCGGCATCTGTCCTGGCAGAAGGGCTTTGGCTGCATCCTCGTCGATCGTCACCTCATCGACCGGTAATTCGCTTTTTTCGGGTTTTGGCTCATCCCGGACGCCGGATCGAGCTCCACCTGCCGCGGCGCGGAGTCCTCGCCTGGGGGCGGCGGCTGGCGCAGAATCGTCATTGATTTCGCTTGCTTTATCCCGAAGTCCCATAACCCATCCCCGTATTAGATGCCGTATCCGTCAAGGACCTTTCCATACAGGACATAATCGTCCGAATTTGCAAACTTGTCGATCAAATCGGGTGGGAGATGCTCAAGCATCTCATCCAGAATGGTTAGAAGTTTTTTAGTGTCCTGATCCTCAACAGCTTTCTGCGCGGGCGTTTCCGCTCTCATATTCTCTTGCATCTCCTTTAATCGGGCAATTTCCATAGTTGCATCGCCAAGATTCTTGCGGGTGGTTTCCAGTTCTGACAATAATGGATCCTGTCTTGATTTTACCTCGATGATTTCGCTCTGTGCTGTTTCAAGTTCGCGTGTCAGTTGCTCAAGTTCTTCGCCCGATGTTTGCGTAAGTTCGGTTCTCACCGAATCAAGTTCCTGCTGTCTCGTTTCCTCGAGTTCTCTGATCGTGGTTTGTGATGTTTCAAGTTCGCGTGTCAGTTGCCCAAGTTCTTCACCGGGTGCTTGCGCAAGTTCGGTCCTCATCGATTCGATCTCGTGCTGCTTCGATTCCTCGAGTTCTTTTGCAGCATTCTGCGCGGTTTCAAGCTCGTTTCTCACCGAATCAAGTTCCTGCTGTCTCGTTTCCTCGAGTTCTCTGATCGTGGTCTGTGCCGCTTCGAGTTCGCGTGTCAGTTGCTCAAGCTCATCACCTGGTGTTTGCGCAAGTTCGGTTCTCATCGATTCGATTTCCTGCTGCTTCGATTCTTCAAGTTCTTTTGCAGCATTCTGCGCGGTTTCAAGCTCGTTTCTTATCGAATCAAGTTCCTGCTGTCTCGTTTCCTCGAGTTCTCTGATCGTGGTTTGTGATGTTTCAAGTTCGCGTGTCAGTTGCTCAAGTTCTTCGCCCGATGTTTGCGCAAGTTCGGTTCTCATCGATTCGATCTCGTGCTGTTTTGATTCCTCAAGTTCTTTTGCAGCATTCTGCGCGGTTTCAAGCTCGTTTCTCACCGAATCAAGTTCCTGCTGCTTCGATTCCTCGAGTTCTCTGATCGTGGTCTGTGATGTTTCAAGTTCGCGTGTCAGTTGCTCAAGTTCTTTTGCAGTATTCTGCGTGACTTCGAGTTCTTGCATTGCTGTTCGCTCAAATTCATCCGCTGTTGCTGCAAGTTCTGATTTCTTGGCGAGAATACGCGAAATCACCTGCGATATTTCACTGTCCACAGTTTTTACGCCCTCAACAGCGGATTTCAGACCATCCCCCTCAAGTTTAACCGATTCTTCAGCTTTTTTGAGGTCTGATCTCTCTTTTGTGAGGAAATTTTCTTTTTCCATCACCTCTTTCTCTTGTTCCACCAGTTCCTTTCTCGTTTCTTCAAGATCCGGGAGTATCGATTCTTCCTCCGACTTTAAATAGCTCAGTTTGGTCTTCAGTTCTTTTTCCTCGTCCTCGATGCTGTTCACTCGATCCTCTACGTTTTTCCGGGACGAGATCAGCTCATCAGAGATCTCTGTCCGGCTCTTCCGAGTTCTGATCTCTTCAAGATTCTTCTCCTCCATCTCCAGATCGTCCAGCATTTTCTGCCTTTCGGCGTCCAGATTTCTTGAATTGGTAACAGCCCATCGAATCTCGCCAAGTTCGGCTCTCGCCTCATTAAACGCTCTGTTCGCAGATTCAACCTCTCGCTCAGCAATCTTTATCCGTTTCTCATGTTCACTCAAATTCTCCTCTAACTTCCTTTCTTTATCCTTTATTCGGGCAAGTTCCTTGTTTGCGGCGCGTACGCGAGAGGGTTCTCTCCTTTTGTCTATCTTTGCTGCATTAAGCTCGTTTTTTGCCTTTTCTACCGCAGCTTCCGCTTTTTTGAGATATGTTTTTTTGGTTTCAAGATCTTTCTTCAGATTACGGCGTTTTTCCCCACTTGCAAACAATAATTTGTTGCTGATCTTCCGAATCTCTGATTTTATCTCATTTCTACCTGCCTTTGCCGATTTTAAATTGGATTTTACCTCATCAAGCCGGGATTGAACATCTCTTAACACGGTGTCTTCTTCTATCAGTCCACTTGCGGTCCTCATCGATTTTAACGACCGCGTTGCATCATCCATTGCCCCTTTCACACTATCCAGCTTCGATAATTTCTTATCAAGGGTTTCCAGACGCTGCTTGATCAATTGTTCCTGCTTTTCTATGGATAGTTCCTTTTCTCCACCGTTCACTCTGCGGGCTTCTATCTGCTCCAGATCGGATCTGATTTGTTCAATCCTGTCGTTCACCTGTTGTTCATCGTACTCGATCTTTTTTTCATCTTCCACGGTCAATTTACCCAAATCCTCGTCCAACTTCCCCAGCAGTCCCATTCCACTCTCTTTTTTACCTATTATATCATTTAAGAGAGTGCTTGTCTGCTCAATCTCTGATTGTATGTTTCTAAAATCGTTCTCAAACCGGCTGCACATATCTGATACGCGCTCATGTTCTGCATTCGCGTCGGCAAGGTCAGACTCCGCATCCGCGACTATATCTCTTATCCGATCGCGGTATGCTTGCTTGTCAGCGAGTTGCTGCTCGCATTTCCTTCTGATCAAATCCGCATCATCTTTATTCCCCATGATGCATCTGATATCGCCGATTACGCCCCGTTCATTTTCTATTGCAAGATGCAGGTTATGCTCCACTGGTTCCAGCGCATCCATATACACCACTCCTATATATAAAAACGACCTCAACACATATTAATCTTACCGAGCGAAGACTACTGTTATGAACGTCGTGAACGCCACAAGCATCACGAACATCACAGGCTCTGTGAACGCCATGAGGCTCGCCGTCGTAGACGCTCACATACTGTATGATGGTTCGCAGATCAACCCGCTCTGGGCATACGAATATCAGGATGTGCGGGGCGACTCGATCGTCGTATTCCGCGGTGCGATGGATGTTCGGGATATCAAGGACGTTGAGGACGAAAAAAACAAAAAGACAATCAGAGGCAGCGACCTGATCCATTTCATTGTTGAGCGATTCGATTCTCCGGCAGGCATACGGCAGGCATACTATCTCCAGCGGATGCTGATCGTCTGCATACAGGACGTTTTAAGGAATTACGGCGTGTCTTCTGAGAGAAATGGCGACGATCTGTTTGTTGATGGAAAAAAACTCACGGTGAGCATAGCAAGCGCAGGAATCTCGTCAGAAAAAATCCATTGCGGAATCAATCTAACCGGTAAAGGGACACCTCCGGAAGCAAGCGCAATCGGGCTGTACGAACTGGGAATTGACCCTGATTTGTGGAAGGATATTGGGAAAGAGATTGCAGAGCGGTTTGTTTTTGAGGTTGAGGATATTGAGTCTGATATCTGCAAGACGAGGTGTCTGAATGGTGGGAAATTGTGAAACCGTTCTCTGCAGGTATATGACCGGGGCAACCTGGCATAATCACCCCTGATCCGGGAGATGTTTGGTTGCGTGAAAGTTCCCGGACCGTGAAATCACTGACGCTTTCGCTATGCTTGTAGTAAGGGCGGCATCCACCAAAGCCATGCTGGCATGCATCGGCACCACACACCGCACGCATCAGAAAACCAGAGCATGGATCGAAAAGATAAAATCCTCAGATCGATACCTGCATCTTATGACCGACTGGTACGTGGAAAAAAGCTCAAAAGGTTGCCCGGATCCTCTACGACCTGACAACCCCGGATGGACCCTCGAGACTGAGCATGAGAAGGAGATAATCCTTGATCTGTCTCGTTATCAGGAAATTATTCCTGACATGTTCTCTCCCGTTCTCGCCGAGTCTCTGAGCAAGCTCCGGATTCTTCAGGAGGCTAACGATCCCGTGTGCAGCACCCTTAGCGGAATTCACGAGATGTCCCGTGACGCCGTCAAGGATCTGCAGTGGGATTCCGCCGGTTGCGCCGCCGATCACAGGCTTTCCCTTCCAGAGTCCTTCTGAAACCACCAGTCCGAATCCTTCTTTCAGTGATTTCTGCATGATTACGTCGGATGCTCGCTGAAATGCGTTGATCTCGATCTCCGAGAACGGCGGAGACCCGATCAGTACGTGAATATCCTCGTCGCCATCTGCTTTCTTCATAATTTCCTGATAGACCTCCAGTCCTTCAGGATCGTCCGATGCAACCCCGCCAGCGAGTATCAACTGGCAGTCGATCTGCTTCTTCGCCAGTTTATACGCATCTATGGTTCCCGGAAGGTCTTTTAATCGATCGAACCTTGATACCTGGGTTATGGTCGGTTTGTCGCGGGTAATCCCGTATCTATCAAGTACCGCATCGATCTCGCTCTGTAAAAGCTCAACGTTCTTATCACTCAACGGATCGATTGATGGCGGTACAAGAAACCGTTTGTGCCCAAGATCAGGTCTCGCAAACAGTGGAGTTGAGAATACCGACGCATCATATCCTGAAATGAAGTCCCGAAGAAAGTTCCAGACATGAGTATCAGGATCAGAGACATCGATGTGGCATCGCCATACCCATTTCCCTTTCTCCTTTGTGCGAATCATGGCTGCCGGCTGGGGATCGTGCATGAAGACAAAATCGCCATCAATATTCATCTCCTCCGCATTGATCTCGTTCCAGTGCAGATACGTCTCAAACATCTCCTTCTTCATCTTCAGTTCATTGATCTGGCTTTCGAGTCGATCCGGCGCATCTGGCTGCCCGTAGGTGCGGACATCGGTGGCGTCACCGACGCTGCCGTGAAGCGCGTTGTGAAAGCTCTTCGTGACAGAAAAGAACTCATCATCGCCTCTTATCACATCCCACGCAGTTTCAACCCCAAGTCCATTAAACAATGGGACCAAACTGGTTAAAATCTCCGCAACACCCCCGCCGGAGTATGTGGCGTTGATGTGCTGGACATTGCCCGTGATATTCTCTGAGAGCAGTTCAAGATACTCGAGCGGACACCTTCCAACGATCTCCTCATAATCCCAGATCGATCGTTTATCGTTCATAGACACCCCTGAAATGACCTTCTGTAATCAGGAGGGCTTTGATTCTTGATCCCTCGATTCTTATGGCATTCATCCCTGCAAACATCAGGGGACGCGTGTTACGATGTAGGTTATCCGGTCTTTTCATTGTCTCTCCTCGCACTGTTTTTGTTTCTGTGATGCTACCCTGGGTCATCTGATAGGCACCGTAGCCACCATGACGACCACGATGACCCTGATGGCATACAAACAACTCCATCCCACATAAAGCTATCTGTTTATCATCTAATTTCCAAAAGTTATAGTAAATTGTTACAATTGTTGGGTGGAAGCGGGGGTGTTTCCGAGCCCCATGGATTTACCAATTCGTTTAATACCACCGCCGCATAAAAACACCACGATGAAGATCGTAGGCGTTGGCGCAGGCAGAAATCTGCTGACATCAGAGGCAATCGATGCAATTGAGAGCGCATCCGTGATCTACGGGTCAAAACGTGCGATTGAGCTGGTAAGCGACCATATCCAGAGCGTTTGCCGCGAGATCAAGGATTATTCCGGAATATCGGAACTACCTGACGATGCAGTGGTGCTGTCAACCGGCGATCCCATGATATCAGGTCTCGGGCGGTTCGCAAAACCGGGTGACACGGTCATTCCGGGCATATCCTCGATGCAGGTTGCGTGTGCAAGGCTCGGAATCGAGCAGACAGAGATTGCGGCGATCACAGCGCACGCACGCAACATCGACCGCGCCATGCAAACGATCCTTCGCGAACTAAAACTCGGCAAAACCGTGTTCGTTCTCCCTGACGCACGGTTCGATCTGCATGAAATCTCCGAATTCTTGCTGGATCATGGATTTTCGATCCCTATTGCGGTATGCGAACAACTGGCATACCCTGGCGAGCGCATCGTGGTTGGCACGACTGGAAATCCCCCTGACGCCAAATCCGATCTCTTCTCGGTCATGATCGGCAGCGCAATCACTCATGGTGATCGTAAAACAGCGATCGGGGTTCTTGGACCGGAAGGGACATTTAGCGAGCAGGCAGCAAAGAGATGGATCGGCTATTCACCATCAGAGCTCAGATACTTCGATGATATCGACGAGGTCATATCCTCTGTTGGAACCAGCATCGATCTCGGCGTTGTTCCAATTGAAAACTCGCTTGAAGGATCGATCGGACTGACGCTTGATGCGCTGCTGAGATATCCTGTAGCCATCATCGGAGAGATCGTTTTAGCGATACAACACTGTCTGCTCGCAAAGAGCGGTGCCATCCACACAATCATGTCGCACCCGCAGGCTATCGCACAGTGCAGGCGCTTTCTTGAGGCAAATTACGGAAATGCGGACATTCAGGTGACTGCGAGCACCGCACATGCAGCAAAACTTGCATCTGCGCAGGATGGGGTCGCAGCGATCGCTCCGGCAGAAACTGCCGAGAAATACGGGCTGGAGATCGTCTCTGCGAACATACAGAACGTCGATGAGAATTATACAAGATTTATCGTGCTCGGAACCGATGCGGACATGCCGGCGCCGACCGGACATGATAAGACCTCCATCATCGTGGACCTGCGCAAAGACCGACCCGGCGCGCTCTATGAACTGCTCGGCGAGTTCGCATCACGGGACATCAATCTCACAAAGATCGAGTCGTGCCCAACCAAGAAGGCTCTCGGAGATTATCTCTTTTACATCGATTTTCAGGGGCATATCCATGACGAGCTGATCTGTGATGCCATAAAATCGATCGAGGGGATGGTTGCGATGCTCAAGGTGCTGGGATCGTACCGTATGGCGTAGACAGTAGACGAAACGCCGAAATCGCCGGGCAACGTCCCCTGATCTCGCGGCAGCCCTGGTTTTTGGATGGTGCCGGTGAAGAGTTATACAAGTGGATGGTAAGTGGATGGCGATACACAAACGATCGAATATGACAAAACGGGCGAGTACTGCTGCGAACTGGTGGCAATCCCGGGAGATGCGACCGTATCTGGTCAAATCCATCTCCCGGTTCAACGAGGCAAGAGTTTACAGTGATGAGAATGCCGAAATCAAGGCTTGCGAAACGATCCTTGATGGACTGGACGCGCTGCGGGCAGGACTGCTCGACGAATTGGTGGTGGCGGTAGAAGATGATCAGGCTGTTCACAGGATTGATCTGCCGTTTTTGTGGGGATTGATAGAACGGCTATTTGATTATCCGGTGAACCGGCTGGCGATTTACGGTACATTGAGACGAGGCTGGGCTAATCACAGAATCATCGAGCATATCGCGGGAGAATGGACCGAAGGGTTCGTACGCGGGTGTATTGAAGAATATTATGGATTTCCGTTCTTTGTCTGGGATGAGGGAGGGGATAAGATCCCTGTCGAAGTGTTGAGTTCTTCCGAATTGTGCGAATCGTGGGAGAGAATCGACCGATTCGAAGGGGTCTGGTACCATAGAAACCTGATACCGGTGCACGATTCTGCTGATAACCTTCTTTTCATCGCTAATATCTATTGTAAATCCGGCATGATGTGCAATCCGGATTTATTGCATCGATAATGGCGGAAATCAAAACGTGCTCGGATAAGTTGTGATGGACGATTCTTCTCTGTTAATATTTGGGTATATTTCGTCTGTCGCTTATCCGGAACGCATGCCCGGGGACAGGAAAGACTAAAATAACCAGAGATCACAGCAGACAATCAGACAACCGTCCACCGACGGGTCGGCGATGCAATAATGAAACAATTCACGAAATGCCCGGTTTGCGGTGTAAGTGTCAAGACTGAGAATATGTCAGAGCATACCAGGAAAGCTCATGCCACAGATACCGTGGGGCGCCTTGATTCGGGAGATGATACGAGGCACCCGATCACGACCATGACGAAGATGGATATGGCGGCATGCGATAAAATTTTTGATAAAGGTGCACGATTCGTGGAACGTAAGAAATTTAAAAAGGCGATCAAGACCCTTAAAAAAATCCCGGAAGACTATACTGATATTTCTGATGTTTACACGCTTATGGCTCTTTCTTATATGGGATTGGAACGTTTTGATGATGCCGCGATCTATTTTGAGAAGGCTGCAAACGCCGCACCATGGGACTGGCAGCACTGGTCTAATTTAGCAAATTCGCATCTCATATTTGGAAGAATATCAAAGGCAAAAAAATGTCTGGATAAGGTGAATGAGGTAGGATATCCTTCCGACGGAAAAGATACGGTGAATAAACTGAGAGAGGGTATTGCAGAATTTCTGGATGCCGCGCTCTCTGATAAACCCCATCTCCACGCTGATACATACCTTGCACTCGAAGATCGGTTCTATACGGGACTTGCGTACATGGATGACCGGGACTGGGATTCGGCGATTCGGGAGTTTGAGTACATCGCAAGCATTGATCCGGCATCAGAGAAAGCTTATGGCAGTCTCGGAATTGTTCATCTCTTCAAGGGTGAATTTGATGAAGCAGAGAAGTGTTTCAACAGAGCACTCGAGATTAACCCTGAATACACCCCTGCTTCAGTAAATGTCAGGGCGCTGGATAAAATACGGAAGAAAGCGGCGAAAGATCCTGATTATCTGAAAAAATTGGAGGGTCGGCTTATAGGAGGACATTTCTGATTATGTGCCCCGGAAAGATGAATCTCATGGCGCCGGCAGATTCATTCGAGACCGCTCTTCGCGTAATCGATGCAGGCGCAGACGAGATATATCTGGGACTTGAGAACCGGAATTTCGTGAATCTGAACCTATCCGGGCGTGGTCGTGGCTGCAACGTACCTATGTTATCAGAACTCGAAAAAATCATCGAGTTCGCCCATGAGAGGGGAGTTCAGGTCGATTACGCCGTAAACACGCCGTTTCTTAGCGATGAACTCGAGGAGATGTTCGTATCACACGTAATGGCGGGCGTGGATGCCGGCGTGGACGCATTGATCGTCGGCGAACCCGGTGCGATGCAACTGATCAGGGAACTCGGCATAAAACTCCCGGTCCATGCGAGCGTGCTTTTGAACACGTTTAACATCGGGCAGATCGAACTCTTGAAGAGTCTGGGCGCAAGCAAGATCGTTTTACCGTTTAAGATGGAGCTTGACGAGATCAGAGCACTCGCAGGAAGCGGCGTCGATCTTGAGATCTTCGGGCAGTTCGGTTGTTCGAATATCAACGGCACATGCCACCTCATCCACAGCGCGGGCGAGAGTATTAACCTCGGGCTTCCATGCCGTGCGAACTATATGGTAGGCGGCAGGGTGCAGCGGGTGCACCCGATCCTTGATGCGGGCACAGACTGCTCGCTCTGCAGCATCCCTGACCTGATCGAGATCGGGGTGAGCGCATTAAAGATCGTTGGAAGGGGCATGAACCCTGAGATGATCGGATCGATCGTGCGGATTTACCGGATGTGCATCGATCTCGCGCTCGATGGGGGCGATAGCGGCGCGATCAAGGATTACGCGCTCGCAAAGGAGCCTTTCTGGCAGTTGCTTTGCGTTCAGAAGAGATGCAAGTATCTTAAGACACCTATTGCCGATTCGTTTGTGTGATATTCATGATTGAACTGAGGACATCCAATTATTCAAGGATCGACGAAATCGTCGGGATGATCGACGATGCCGGCGGCAGTGTGGGTGCGGGTATGGACGCAGATATTAGAATCGGGCTTGGAAGCGAGGGGTGTGTCCACAAGCTGCCGCCGGCAGGGGAGGTTGTGCGAGCAGCAGGTCTCGATTGCGTCGGCGGCGTAACGCTGGTCACTCCGATAACACCTCAGAAGCATTTTGACCGGGTATGTGCATACATCCGGGAAGTAACAGGGGAAGTGGCTGATCTCGGCATCAGAAACTTCCGCACCGTCGTAAACGATCTCGGAATTCTCTATTCATGCGATCTCGAGAACCCTGTTGCCGGAAGGGGCATCGTGCATACCTCAGAAGCCTGTCCGTGGGTGGATCACCTACTGCGCAGCGAAAGCGATTACGTGCGGGATGCATATCTCCAGACCAATCTCAACTATTCGAGAACTTATGCACTCCTAAAGGAGATGGGCATCGCTGGAATCGAGACCGATCTGCTCCCGAGAACCATTGCTGCGGCAAAGAGACTGGACACTTTAGTGTATGCGCATTTCGGGTACGCGGTGGTCGCTTATGCACGGAGCTGCCACACAGCCCGGTTTCATCAGAAGACGCCGCCAGCGTGCGTAGACCTCTGCAACTTG
>JAUWHQ010000203.1 GCA_030605805.1 Methanosarcinales archaeon
GTTACCACATACTGGGGTGCATAAGCGTCCTCGATATCCCGTTCCAGCACAAGCGTTGTGTCTTTGAGTTCCTGAGCAAAGACCCGGTACGCCACCTCTCTTGCAAAAGCAGCCATCTCAGGTCACCTCCGCAAGCAGAGAATCGACCTCTTGATCAGATATCCTTTCTATCAACCCAACGCTCTCAACGAGCAGGTATCGGTCAAGAATGCTCCCTGTCATGGCGTAATATCTGCCGAGCAGCCGTTTCTTCATCTCATCCAGCACCACGCTCTGATCGAGCGCATCCACAGCCATCTCTTTTGCCTCATCGAGCGTTATCCCACCGATGCTTTCGGTGATCTCCCGGTTGAAGAGCGCCTCCTGCACCGTAGTACCATTATCCATCACCGCTTTGATGCGGAGATCATGGATGCCATCCACATTTCCGTGCTCCATGCAGGTTCCTTTCATGAGCGCACGGTTGCACATCGGGCACCGCCTGATCAGTCCGGAACCGTCCTGGATGTGAACCATAGCACCAGTGAACTCTGTGGTAGAGTATCCGACCTCGATATCCTCGTCCAGTTCCTCAATCGATGACCCTTTGTTGAACTTCACGCTGAACCTCTCTTCAAACTCATCGGTTACAAGATTCTCAAATGAATAGCTCTTGCCCTCTTCGAGAGGCTGCAAATCTGATTTTGCCCATTTAACAAACTTAATCGTGCCTGTTTCATCTCCGATGAGCCCGATCTGATCGATGGATTCGTGTTCGCTATCCCACAATTGGGTCACCTTCGCACGTAGATTGATCCATTGCCCGCTCTGGTTGATCTCGTCTATCGCAACCAGATGCGCTTCCCGATCCGGGGTTTCGATGTCCTCGTCCAGCTCTGAAATGCGCGTGGTTCGGTTCATCTTGACACTGAACCGCCCCTGCCACTCGTCTGTTGTCATATTCTCAAGGGAATAACTTTTACCTTCTTCGAGAGGTGGCAGATTGGATTTTGTCCATTTAACGAACTTGATCGTTCCTGTTTCATCACCGATAAGACCAATCTGATCGATGGCTGGAGATGTGCTCTCCCACAACTGCGTAACCTTCGCACGCAGGTTGATCCACTGCTCAGCCTGATCGATATCAGATATCCGCACGGGCGCTGCGCCATCTGGCGTGCCGTAATAATCCTCTCGCTTGATCCCGTGTTCCCGCAGGAAGTAGCTGACAACGCTTCGCTCTGCCTCTGGATCCGGAACCTTGAATCGCTCGGTCAGATCGCGAAGCCGCCGCTTGATCTCGTCAGGTTCGATATTAACATCCAGTTCAAGGAACCGTTTTCGTATCTGTTCGGTCATTTCCTGAATCATGATATTCCCTCGATCATCGAGTTTGTGTTTCATCCTCAAGCACCCGGATAGATAAAGGTACTCAAAGAGCGGGGTGAAAGTGACGGTTTCGGTTCCTACAACACGACTTCCGGATATGTTAATCGTAGCGACACATCATGTTAAATCGGCAGCGTGAAGCATAACACATAACCCGGCACCCGGATACAAGATAATGCTGCAATCGGATATAAACAGCGCTCATCTCCACGTCACATCGACCTGATCCGGTCGAAAGTCAGGTATCACCATCGAATCCTTGATCGAGAGCGACTCGCCGCTTTCAAGCATCAGAAGTCCGGTATATGCGATCATCACGCCATTGTCGCCCATGAACCGCTTTTCAGGGACGTGAAACGCCGCGCCGCGTTCCTCACACATGATCTCGAGCATCCTTTGAAGCCGAGCGTTCGCGCCGACACCGCCTGCAAGCAGCACATCATTCTTCTCGGTATGCGCAACCGCACGCTCTGTAACCTCGACAAGCATGGCAAACGCGGTCTCCTGAAGCGAAAAGCAGACGTCAGCAAGCGAATGTTTCCGGAGTGCTTCCTTTGCCGCGGTCATGAGCCCTGAAAACGAAAAATCCATCCCTTTCACACTGTACGGAAGCGGAATGTACTCCTCTGCGCTAAGTGCCTCGCTCTCGATCTTGGGTCCGCCCGGATGCAAAAAACCGGCGTGTCTTGCGAACTTGTCAAGAGCGTTTCCTATGCCGATATCAAGCGTTTCCCCGAATATGCGGTATCTCCCGCTCCGGTAAGCGAGGACCTGCGAGTTTGCGCCG
>JAUWHQ010000105.1 GCA_030605805.1 Methanosarcinales archaeon
GTTACCACATACTGGGGTGCATAAGCGTCCTCGATATCCCGTTCCAGCACAAGCGTTGTGTCTTTGAGTTCCTGAGCAAAGACCCGGTACGCCACCTCTCTTGCAAAAGCAGCCATCTCAGGTCACCTCCGCAAGCAGAGATTCGACTTCGTGATCAGATATCCCTCCCATCAACTGAACGCTCTCAACGAGCAGGTATCGGTCAAGAATGCTCCCTGTCATGGTGTAATATCTGCCGAGCAGCCGTTTCTTCAGTTCATCTAAAACTACACTATGCTCTAACGCATCCTTAACCATCTTATCTGCCTCGTCAAGCGTGATCCCGCCGATGCTTTCGGTGATCTCCCGGTTGCAGAGCGCCACCTGTACCGTAGTACCATTATCCATCACCGCTTTGACGCGAAGATCGGGGGTGCCTTCTACATTTTCATGTTCCATGCATGTCCCTTTCACAAGTGCGCGGTTGCACGTCGGGCACCGCATGATAAATCCGGAACCGTCCTGTATGTGAACCATAGCACCTGTGAACTCTGTGGTGGAGTATCCGACCTCGATATCCTCGTCCAGCGCTTCTATCTGGCTGTTTCTGCCGAATTTTACGCTAAACCGCCCATCATACTCATCTGTCGTCAGATTCTCAAATGAATAACTTTTTCCCTCCTCAAGAGGTGGTAACTCTGATTTCGCCCATTTAACAAACTTGATGGTCCCTGTTTCATCACCGATGAGCCCGATCTGATCGATCGATTCGTGTTCGCTCTCCCACAACTGCGTAACCTTCGCACGTAGATTGATCCACTGCCCGCTCTGGTTGATCTCGTCTATCGCAACCAGATGCGCTTCCCGGTCTGGGGTTTCGATCTCCTCGTCCAGTTCGTTGATCGAAGAACCTTTGTTGAACTTCACGCTGAAACGTTCTTCAAACTCATCGGTTACAAGATTCTCAAATGAATAGCTCTTGCCCTCTTCAAGAGGCGGTAATTCGGATTTCGCCCACTTAACAAACTTGATCGTGCCGGTTTCGTCACCAATGAGCCCAATCTGATCGATCGACTCGTGTTCACTCTCCCACAACTCCACAACCTTCGCACGCAGATTGATCCACAGTCCGCTCTGGTTGATATCATCGATCTGTACCAGTTGCGCCTCCCGATCCAGGGTTTCGATATCCTCATCCAGTTCTCTAATTAATGCATTCTTGCCGAATTGCACACTGAATTTCCCCTCGAACTCATCGGTGGTCATATTTTCAAAGGAATAACTTTTACCCTCATCGAGATGGAGCAAATCAGATTTCACCCACTTTACAAATTTTATTGTTCCTGTTTCGTCTCCGATGACTCCGATCTGATCGATCGATTCATGTTCGCTATCCCACAACTGCGTAACCTTTGCACGCAGATTGACCCACTTCCCGCTCTGGTCGATATCAGCTATGTTTATTGATTCTCGTTCTATGGTCTCGATAGCCTCGTCCAGTTCTGAAATGCGCGTGGTTCGGTTCATTTTTATGTTGAACCTACCCTTGAATTCATCTGTTACCATATTCTCGAAGGAATAACTTTTTCCCTCTTCGAGAGGCGGTAAATTGGATTTTGTCCACTTCACGAACTCGATTGTTCCTGTTTCATCTTCAATGATCCCGGTTTGATCAATGGATGGATATGTGCTCTCCCACAACTGCGTAACCTTCGCACGCAGATTGACCCACTGCCCGCTCTGATTGATATCAGAAATCCGCATGGATGATGCCTCGCCCTGTTGTGCACCATAGTAATCCTCTCGCTTGACCCCGTGTTCTCGCAGGAAATAGCTGACTACGCTTCGCTCTGCCTCTGCAGGGGGGACCTTGAATCGCTCGGTCAGATCGCTGAGTCGCCGCTCAATCTCATGAGGTTTGATATCAACGTTCAGTTCGAGGAACCGTTTGTGTATCTGTTCGGATGTTTCATGGATCATGATATTCCCTCGATCGTTTGTTTATATCATCACGTCTAACATCTGTGTAGATAAAGGTACTCGATGAGCGGGGTGAAAGTGATTCGTGTATCATATCACGGCACTCAGAACTGATTCACTCCCACACATGCTTTCTTGTCCCCTGGTTTTTAAATATTCTTCATCAAATCACCCTTAATCCTTTCAATCTCGACTCAATCCCACCTCTTTGTCTTCCGAATAGTTCCATAAGCTCTTCGATGGTTTTACCAGATTGGTACTCGGCAATCAACTTTTCATCATCTTCTTCAGTCCATGGCTCATACGCTCTCGGATGGGTTTTTCGAATCTCGTCTACTGAGTATGCTTGAGAGTTGTCAGAATGCGCCCCATCTTCGACAGAGAAATGTGGTGTATGTTCACGTTTCCCGTACTGTTATGACCCCTCTCTGACTGTCGGGTTTTCTGGTTTCATAGAATCCCGCCTGAGCCGCTTCCGAACCCTATCCAGTGCCGCCCCAACATCGACTGGTTTGTCAGACTCCTCTTGTGCTGATGCGGTAGGTGGCACAGGAGGTTTTTGAGTTTTCGGTTTTGGTGGCGCATAAGGAGGTTTGCCAAGTAGTTCGTGAAGTATCATTATCGCCGCATGTTTATCCAGCGGTTCATTGTGGTTGCCACATTTAGGCGACTGTATGCAGCTGGGGCACCCGTCGTGGCATGGGCAGCCTTCAACGGCTTTCAGAGTAACCTCAAGAATATCGGTTATTATTTCATATCCTCTTTCTGCATAACCCACACCACCCCGATGCCCATCATATACGAATATTCCAGACTTTCCTTTGAGGTCGCTGTGGTTGGGCGTTGCTATACCTCCCACATCGTTCCTGTCAGCTAAAAGACGCAGCGGGTACATCGCTATCATGGCGTGCTCAATAGCGTGGATGCCGCCTGCAAAATCAAGATTATGTTCTCCAACAATGTCCGTAAATCTGTCGGGAAGCTCGATCCATAGGGCTACAGTTTCAAGAGAGAGCTTTGGCATCTCCAGAGGGCATTCGCCCAGTACCACATCGCTAAAATACTTGTATTTCTTGTATCCGATCACCTGTTCCACCACCTCAACGTCTCCAAGCCCAACTTTTGCATCTCTGCATGAAGGCAGAGGCTTCTCGGTATATTTCTCTTTTAGAGATATATCAGAGGTGAATAGAGCTTTGGTATAGTATTCTGCTTTTGTTTCTTCAACGTGGATCTCTTTCTTCTCATGATCCATCTTAGTGACATGATATGGTGTGCCTATGTGCAGGTATATGGCACCCTCAAAAGCCTCCTTGAATGCCATCGATTTTTCAAGATCCTTCTCGATTGGGATGCGTTTTCTACCACTGAATGTGAATATCGAGTACGTATCCTGACCTATGCCGCGGATGGAGACCTGCATGTGGGGGTTTGGAGCCACTGCTGACTTGCTCTCATCCCGATAAGGTGGTTCGGTCGGTATCGGTGTATGTACGTTTGGGTCCACAGATGATTTGCTCTCATTCCCTGTTAAGAGCATCTCTGCCTCAAGCATATCGATTGTCCTTGTTAACCCGCTTCCAAAGTATTTTTCATCCTCTTCTGTGAGCGGTATCTCCTTTGCCGCGCACAGAATATGTCCTGCCTGAATATACGGGTTTGATACGTTGAGTACCGCCTCTTCGCTATTCATACCGAAGAACTCCTCCGGATATTGCATATAGTACTGATCAAGAGCGTTTGAGCCTGCCACCAGCACAACAACACTCTCCCGGTCACCTCTTCCAGCCCGCCCTGCTTGCTGTCTTGTATTCATGATGGTGCCGGGATATTTATCGATGATGCACGCATCCAGCCCACCGATGTCTATGCCAAGCTCAAGAGCGTTGGTTGATATAACTCCACGGAGAGTCCCATCAGACAGTTTCTTTTCGATGCCCTCGCGTTCTTTGCCGAAATACCCTGCCCTGTACGGAGAAATTTTATCTATCGGTCCTTTTTCACGAAGATCACGTCTGACTGTTACATACATTCGTTCCACGCCCTGTCTCGACCGGGTAAAGGCAATGGTCTGAAGTCCATACATTATGAACGCGCTGAAAAGTTTATGCGACTCAGTGAAACTACTCTTCCTGACGTTGAAACCCTGCTCGTTGATATATCTGGGCGGGTTCCAGAAAATGAATTTCTGAGGACCTCTACCAGAACCGTCCCTGTCAATCACAGTAACTTTTCTGCCAATCAGAGCACCGGTGTGCTCACCAGGGTTTCCTATGGTGGCTGAGCAGCAGATGTACTTCGGATGTGCACCATAATGCGCACATACGCGATTTAGTCTTCTCAGAAGATTCGCCATGTTGCTTCCCATAACGCCGCGGTAATAATGGCTCTCATCCACCACGATGCACCGTAGGTTTGAAAGGAACCTCTTCCAGATATGATTCCATTGCAGAAAACTCAGATGGATCATCTCAGGATTTGTAAGAATAATCTGTGGATTTCCATACCTTACTGCTCTTTTTTCATCGCCGCTCATCGTGCCGATGTACTTGTCAATTCCCGAACCTATGCCAAGTTCATTTCTGAATTCAGTGAAATTTTTATACTGATCGTTGACCAGCGCATTAAGCGGAGCAATGTACAGGGCAGTTGTCTTCGGATCATCCATGACCGCCTCAAAGATGGGAAGCATGTAGGACAGGGATTTTCCACTGGCAGTACTCGTCACCAGAACAATATCCTCTCCTGCTCTGGCATGCTCGATAGCTTCTACTTGATGGCTATAGAGTTGTTCTATCCCCACTTGGCTTAATGCGAAGTTTATCAAGGGCTTTAATTCAATCGTAGCGTGTTCTGGCTCCTTAAAAGGTATGTCCTCTATATGTACGATCTGATCCTCATATATCTTAGATGATTTGATGTCTCCGATTATATTGGATATTGACCTTTTTTTCACCATCTTTGCACTCGGATTGATCCATTGCTCGCTCTGGTTGATATCGGATATCCGCATTGATGATGCGCCCTCCGGCGTGCCGTAATAATCCTCTCGCTTGATCCCGTGTTCCCGCAGGAAGTAGCTGACAACGCTTCGCTGCGCCTCCGGATCCGGAACCTTGAATCGCTCGGTCAGATCGCGAAGCCGCCGTTCAATCTCGTCAGGTTCGATATTAACATTTAGTTCGAGGAATCGTTTTCGTATCTGTTCGGTCATTTCCTGAATCGTGATATTCCCTCGATCATCGAGTTTGTGTTTCATCCTCAAGCACCCGAATAGATAAAGGTACTCAAGGAGCGGGGGGAAAGTGATCATTCAGACAGCACGACACTCCAATTCTCCAACACGCCGACTCTCGGGTATTTCGAGCATGCAGAATAGGGAATCACGAATATCTGTACGATCCGTCCAAACACGCTATCTGTGACCTCTGATCGAACATAAGATGAACCTGACAGATCCAATCTTTTGGGAAGACTGTTATCAACCCCACTTACCGTCAGGTTACCTCCACGTCACATCGACCTGATCCGGTCTAAAGTCAGGTATCACCATCGAATCCTCGATCGAGAGCGGTTCACCGCTTTCAAGCATCAGAAGTCCGGTATATGCGATCATCACGCCGTTATCTCCCATGAACCGCTTTTCAGGGACGTGAAACGCCGCACCGCGTTCCTCACACATCGTCTCAAGCATCCCTCGAAGACGCATGTTTGCGCCGACGCCGCCTGCAAGCAGCACATCATTCTTCCCGGTATGCGCAACCGCACGCTCGGTGACCTCGACGAGCATGGCAAACGCAGTCTCCTGGAGCGAAAAGCAGACGTCAGCAAGCGAATGTTTCCGGAGCGCTTCCTTTGCCGCGGTCATGAGCCCTGAAAACGAAAAGTCCATCCCCTTCACACTGTACGGAAGCGGAATGTACTCCTCTGCGCTAAGTGCCTCGCTTTCGATCTTGGGTCCGCCCGGATGCAAAAAACCGGCGTGTCTTGCGAACTTGTCAAGAGCGTTTCCTATGCCGATATCAAGCGTTTCCCCGAATATGCGGTATCTCCCGCTCCGGTAAGCGAGGACCTGCGAGTTTGCGCCG